>NZ_AP023245.1 GCF_016756495.1 Mesorhizobium sp. 113-3-3 | reverse complement strand
AAGATCCTGCGCATCGCGTGGCGCGACGACACCGGGCAGCGCGTGGAACAGATCAAGCTGTCCGAGTTCCGACGGTTGGCGTGTGCGTCCAGACATAGGGAAGATCGGCGAGCTCAGCGCCGCTCGCGCCCGGCATAGGCGATCAGGCGGGCGGCTTGAGGCTTGGCGGGCAGCACCGAGCCATGCGGATCGGATGTCGATGTCATGGCGCCGCGCTGGGCCCAGGCCTGGAGGTCGTCGACGGCGTAGACGACGCGGCCGCCGAGTTTTCGATAGGCAGGCCCGGTGCCGTAGGTGCGGTGTTTTTCCAGCGTACGCGCAGAAAGACTGAGGAACCGCGCTGCTTCCGAAGTGCGCAGGTAGCGCGGCGGCAATGGCGCGGCGTCGGCATTCATGGGGTGTCTCCTTGTGGCCGCTGCGGTTGAACGGCGATCCATGGCCAGGATGGAGGAGCAAGGGCGCCGTGATCAGGTGCGCAATTGCGGGGCGCTATTTCGCACCGCCAAGAGGCCTTCAGGAGCGGCGGCGGCGCGCACAGCAATTGGGGACAGCGGCGCTCAACCATCTTCGCGCCATCGCGCGTCAAGCAATGCATCCGATGACAGGAAGCCCGTCATTGCGGCCGGGGGAGCGAAAAGCTTCCGCGGTTACCGAGAGGAAACGCCTCGCCCGGTACCGGACGAGGCGTCTGGCGATTCACTCGCCGTTGCGGCGGTTGGGGCGCGACCAGATGAGGCTGTGGCCCTCGCCTTCCTCGTCGGCGAAGAGGTTGGCGTAGATCGGAGCGGTGAAACTCGGATCGTCGAGCTTGAGCCCGAGATAGTCGCGGCCCTCGGTGGAGCGCTTGGACCAGGCGGCGCCGATTTCGGCCTTGCCCACCACCACGCGGTGGCTTGGAGCGTTCTCGCCGCTGGCCCTTGTGTCGGGGACGATGCGCACGCCCTTGGCCTGGACGCTGAGGGTGACGATCTCGCCGGTGAACTCGTTCGCATTGGTCTTCTTGAAAGTGCCGATGGTAGCCATTTTTCAGTCTCCGTCTCTTCGTTTCCGAGCCCGCACCATGCGACCTCGATGGCGATCGAGAGGCCGGAGGCGACCGCCGCCGCATCGCTTGCGACCGCAGCAAAGCGGAGGATGGCGCAGGCGCGCGTTTCTTGGTTCCGCGAGGAATGGGCTTCGCCCAGGGGAAGAAACGCGCGCCGGGCCATTGCGGCATAGGCGGTCGAGGCTTCAGCCGTCCTTCGGTCAGATCAGCCCGTTCGAGAGGTCGTTGGTGCGCTCCGCGAAATGGCCGACGTGGAGGCAAGGGCACCACTGGCTTTCACGAAAGATGAATCGAATTGGTGGCCGAGATGTCAGCCGACAACAGCTTGGCATGAACTGAATGAATCCTTGAGACATCCGCTGCCAGCAGCACTCGGTGAAGTACCGCGAATGTCTCATTTTGGCCGAATGCGGACCGTCCGCTTCCAAGGGCTTTCACTGTTGAAGCTGCCTTCCGCTCCTCAACGTCGCGAGTAGGTTCGTGGCTATGAACGAGCCGGGTAGAAGTCGTCAGATACACCGGTAGCGAAGCTCTCGAGCAGCCAATGGGACGGGTGTATTGCTGGCAGCGCTGATGGCTGGGCGCCCGACCCATGTCGCCGCCGCTCATCGAGAAGCCGTTTGGCATGACCAAAGCAGCCAGGTAATCTTAGTGCTCCGAGGACCTACTGCTGCGCGATTTCATCCAGGAAGCAGCCTATCAGGGCGTTCTTGACGAGTTTGCGGTTCGCTATTGCCGAGAACTCTGTCTTCTTGGCCACGTCGCTGGCAAGGATCGGCCGGATCTCTCCCCGTTTCTCCCAGATTTGCGCAAAATGGGTTGGAAGAAAGCCGAGATAACTTCCCGACAGGATAAGGAATAGCACGCCTTCGGTGACATGCGAAATCGCTTTCAGGGACATGTTCATGCGATCGACATAGGATCGCTCTGCCTCGGAATAGCCGTGCTGGACGAACGCCCGTCCGGACAGGTCACCTATCTGAATGTCGCTGTCGGCAATCGGCCACAGCGGGTGCGCCACCCCGCAGTAAAGATGGCTCACTTCCTCGAAAAGAGACACGGCCGAGATGTCCGCGTGCTCCTTTTCGAGGACCGCCACGCCGACATGGATTCGCATCTCCTGGACGCCGCGGGTTATTTCTGCGGACGATCCCGAGATGATCCTGATGCCAACGTCCTTGTGTTTGCCGCAATAGGCCGAGATGGCGCGGTGAAGAGGGGAATCCGACTGCGTGACGATCGTGTCGACGAGACCGATATACAGCGTCCCTGTCAGGCCGGCCATGGTATCGTTGATCTGCGAACGGAAAATCTCCAGCGAGGCAAGCAGTTGGCTTGTCGCGGAATAGGTCCGCTCGCCCTCCGGCGTCAGGCTGAAGCCCGATCGGCCTCGGTTGCACAGCCGCATGCCGAGGCGGATTTCCAGATCGCTCATCTGCTTGCTGATCGCGGATTTAGATGCGCCCAGTTCGACTTCGGCGGCAGAGAAGCCGCCGCAATCGACGACGGTGCGGAAGATACGGAGCAACTTGATTTCGGCGTCGCCGATCTCACCCGTGAAAAGTCGATGTGGCCAGTTCATGCTTGATCATTGCTCAGGCGGAGCACTGTTTGCACCCGCCTGAGCAATACTAAGGGACCGCCGTGGCACCTACAAGCTGCCCGCGGATGTCGGTCTGCGGTCAAATCACAAGGCTGCTCGGATGGCAGCCAGTCCCCGCCTGATATCGTCGGCCGAGTTATAGAAGTGCGGCGAGAAGCGAATGAAATCCTTCCGCAGCGAAGCGATCACATTGTTTTGCTTCAGCGTCCTTGCAAATTCGGCGCTGTTCTTACCGGCGAATCGCGCAGCCACGGTTGCAGAGCGCTGGTTAGGGTCCTTGGGACCGAGTACTTCGGCACCGAGTTCGAGCAGCCCGTCGATCAATTGCCTTGAGATTTTCGCATTGTGCGCCTGGATCGCAGGGATGCCCGTGTCCAGCAGATAGCGCAGGCTCACTGTCGCGCCAATCGCGGTGCCATAGGCCATGGTCCCGAATTCATAGCGCTTCGCACCCTTTGGCAGCTCAATCCTGTCGGCCTGAAAATCCCACATGTCCTTATGCGATCGCCAACCCAGCAGGCCGGGGCTCATCTCCTGCATGCGAGGCGAGATATACGTCAGGCCTGTTCCGAACGGACCACACAGCCATTTGTATGTGGAGGTTGCCACGGCGTCGATGCCACTGCCGGCGGCATCGACCACGACCTGTCCGGCCGACTGCGTTCCATCGACCACGCACAAGGCACCATAGCGGTGTGCTTTGTCCGCAATGGCCTTGAGGTCGTAGATTTGACCCGTTCCGTATTCCACATGCGAAATGCAAACGACGGAGGTGTTGGCATCGATCGCGCCAAGGAGTTCATCCATATCGATGGCCATACTATCGCGCGGCTTGACCCAGCGCATCTCCGCACCCGTGTGCTGAGCGACCCGCATCCAGGGATAGACTGTACTCGGATGCGTTATGCACGTGGCAACAATGGTCGATCCTTTTTTCGGCATCGCCGCCCAGGCAAGCGACGACATCAAAACAGTCTCGCTGGAGGCAACCGCAATGTCGGCAGGGGTCGCGTTGAAGAGTTCCGCGGCCGCCGCGTTCAGGTCATCGAAGCATTTGACCTCGGCCTCCTCATCGAAGGCCACCGTTCCATCTTCGGCGAGTTGCGTCTGCCAGCGATTGATCGCTTCGGCAGCTGTCTTGTGCGTCAACCCGACCGATGCGGCATCGAGATACACGTAAGATCGTGCCGGCGGAAAGACTTCCAACGATGCCAGTCGGCCCTCGTTTTGGTGGTTGTCCAATGTCTAGCTCCCTTCAGGATCTTGTTGGTTTCAGATGCGACAGGTATTTGCGCTCGAGTTGGCGGAATGCCGCTGTGATCAGGAAGGTGAGCGCAAGGTAGAGGAAGGCGGCGGTGAGCAGGCCTTCGGCAGCCAGATAATATTTGTTGTTGAGCATCCGGCCGGCGCCCAGGATGTCGATAATGGTTATGGTGCTTGCCACCACGCTGCCATGCAGCGTGAAGATCACTTCGTTGGACAGAGGTGGCAGCGAACGTCGCCACGCGGACGGGAAAACGATCAGCCAGAAGAGCCGGACGCCGGAAAGGCCCAGAGCTTTGGCGGCTTCAACTTCGCCTTTGGGGACGCCTTCGATCGCACCCCTGAGGATCTCCGTGAGATATGCGGCGGAGCAAAGCGTTATCGAGAGAAATGCGCACCCCCAAGCCCCGCGCAGGACTGGCCAAAGAAAGGAATGGCGTATGAACTCGAACTGCGCGACGCCGTAGTAGAGGAGATAGAGCTGCACAAGCAGTGGCGTACCGCGGAAAACATAGGTGTAGCAGAACACGATCGGGTTAAAGACGCGAAGCTTTTGCGCACGGATCACCGCGAGAGGAATGGCGATGACGAGGGCGAGTAGCAATGGTAGCGTGACCAGCACTAGCGTGTTGATGAACCCCTTCGCAAAGAGGGGCCAGTTGGCGGCGATGACACCGAGATCGATCGGTGAAAAATCCTGAAGCTTCGACCATGCGGTTTCCATGTCAGACGGTCGCCGCCACGCGAAGCCGTCCGGCGAGAAAGCGCAGTCCCACGTCGGAAGCGATCGTCAGGCCGAGATAGATGATCAAAACGATGAAGATGAAGGTGAATGGCTGGTGCGTTGCGCGTCCAGCCGCGTTCGCCTTGTTGACGATGTCCTCGAGTCCCATCACTGACGCCAGGGCAGTCGTCTTCATCAGGCTCAGCCAGTTGTTCGTGAAGCTCGGCATGGCGTTGCGCATGAGTTGGGGCCAAATGACTAGCTTGAAGAGGATCCACCCGTTCATGCCGAGCGCCTTGCCACCTTCGCTTTGACCGCGCGGGATCGACAAATACGCACCCCGGAACGTCTCGGTCATATACGACCCGAAGATGACGCCGATTGCTGCAACGGCCACGGTAAATGCGTCGAGCTGCAGGCTATCCCACAACCCTGTTGCGTCCCCGATCCGGTTCACAACCGCCTGGCCGCCATAATAGAGGAGCAGCATAAGCACCAGGTCCGGAACACCCCGGACCAGGGTGGTGTAGGTCTCGGCCATGATGCGCACGGCCGAGAATTTCGATGATTTTGCCCAAGCTCCGATCAGGCCTAGGGCCGTCGCTACCAGGAGCGAGCAGACGCTCAACGCAATCGTGACGTAGACGCCCTTCAGCACAAACGGCAGGTAGTCGGCAGTTTCGGCCACAGTCACCTTCTATCTTGGTACTCGGGAGAATGCGCGTTCACTTGCCAAAGATGTCGTAGCTGAAATATTTGTCGTTTATCGTCTTGTAGGTCCCATCGGCGCGAACCTCCTTGATCGCCTTGTTCAACGCCTCACGAAGCTCAGTGTCGTCTTTCCTGAGGCCAATACCGATGCCTGCACCGAAGCAACCGGGTTCACTGACAGGGTCACCCTGGAACGCAAAGCCCTTGCCGCGCTCGGTCTTGAGCAAGCCGAAATCGAGCTGGATCCGATCTGAGAAAACCGCGTCCAGTCGGCCGGCAGCGATGTCGAGGAACATGTCTTCAGCGTTCTGGTAAACTTGGACGCTGGCATTCGGATAGGTCTTCTCCAGATAGCACTGCGCCACACCCGGAATTGTGCCGATCTTCAGTCCGCCCAAAGCCTTGTCGGCGAAGTCGATTTTGGTTCCGTCGGACGCAACGAACGCAGCCGCTGTTTGATAGTATGGATCTGTAAAGTCTATCTGCTTTTTGCGCTCCTCGGTGATGGTCATCGAGGCAAAAATGCCATCAAACTTCTTCACCACCAGACCCGGGATCATTCCGTCCCAATTCTGGGCGACGAAGGTGCAGTTCCGGTCCATCTTCTTGCAGAGTGCATTCCCTAGTTCGATCTCAAAGCCCGCTATCGAGCCATCCGCGGCTCGAAAATTGAAGGGCGGATATGCGGCTTCGGTAGCGAACGTAACGTCCCCCGCCACGGCCAAAGCGGGCATTAGGAAAATTCCGAGTACTGCGACCAAGCCAAGCAATCTCTTTTTCATTTTTTGTTCCCCTGGATTATGCGGGCATCTGCCGCAAGTTGACGATGTGACATCCCTTGGGTTCACCCGGCGATCTTTCTCGTCGCAACCTAGGCGGGCTATCCATTGCGAAACTACCTCGCGCGCATATGCCCTCCGGCCTTTCTGCGGTTCCAACGTTAAGGCAGCCGGGGTTGTATGCGTTACCAAATTCCGAAAGCCAGGTTTCCAAACTAGGCAACCAAGCGTCGTCAGGTCCCATGCTAGGGCGGTATGGCGCTATCAAATTGATTGGTTCTTCTCGGGGAGATGAAATTGACGAAGATCGTGTCGCTTGAGCAAATCCTGAAAGCGCTGCCGGACATCGATGTCGTCGCCGAAATCGAGCGTGGCTTCGTTGCCCTGTCCGAGGGAAAGGTCGAGGTCCCGCCAGTGGGCGAACTCCTTTTCCCGGACGACAGCGGTGAGCTTCACATCAAATATGGCGCCGTGCGCGGCGACGACGTGTTCGTCGTCAAGCTCGCAACGGGTTTCTTCAACAATCCGAAATTAGGTCTGCCGCCGTTCTCGGGTTGCATGCTGGTGCTGTCCGCGAGGACGGGTCAGGTTCTTTGCATCCTTCTCGAGGAAGGGGAACTCACCAATCACAGGACCGCTGCTGCGGGAGCTGTCGTTGCGCGCCACTTGGCACCTGCGCGGTGGGAGACGATTGGGATTTGCGGCGCCGGCGTGCAGGCGCGTCTGCAGGCCGACTATTTGCGCCGTGTGACGCCATGCCGTGACTTGGTTTTGTGGGCGCGTGATGTAGAGCGGGCGACCGAAGCCGTGCGCGATATCGCGCTGATGGGCTACAGCGCTCGCGTGGCAGCAAGCCCGGAAGAGGTTGCCTCTTCATCGCAGTTGATCGTCACGACGACCGCTGCCCACCAGCCCTATCTGTTCGCAGGCTCAATTAGGCCCGGCACGCACATCACCGCGATGGGTTCGGACACGCCCGAAAAGAACGAAATCGATCCGATGATCCTGAAGTCGGCCGCCCTGGTTGTCGCCGATAGCATACCGCAGTGCCTGGTACGTGGAGAGATTCACGCCGCGATAGCGGCCGGTGTCTTGAGACGAGAGGACGTCGTCGAGCTCGGAAATGTCATTTCTGGAAAGGCGGGGCGCCGCTTGCCAGACGACATCACGGTGGCCGATCTGACTGGTGTCGCCGTGCAGGACATTATGATTGCCAAAGCGGTGGTCGCGCGAACAACTTGAGGGGTGCCAAATGCAGATTCCAACCTTCGTCCTTGAACGAAGCCAGACGCTTTATGAGAACGATGTCGCCATCAACTTGACGGAGAGCGGCGTTCACCCCGCTGCCATCTCAGACATCCTGTCCGCAACCGAGCTGGCGGAGCTTGCCGCGCTGCCCCTGGGGTATGGATATACGGACGGCAATCCATCGCTGCGCCAGTCGATCGCCGATTGGTACCCCGGTGCGGCTTCGGAAAACGTGCTGGTCGCTCACGGCTCGTCGGAAGCGAACCTGTTGACTCTGATGGCGCTCGCGGAGCGCGGCGACCATATCATCGTTGTCGTGCCCAACTTCATGCAGATCGCCGGCCTTGCACACAGCCTGGGGATCGACGTCACGCAGATTGCGTTGCGACCGAGCGATGGCTGGCAGCCCGATATCACGGCGCTGGAAGCGGCAATCGGCCCGCGCACCAAGTTGATCACGCTCTGCGATCCCAACAATCCGACCGGTACAACGCTCACCCCAACGTCCCGCCGCGCGCTCGCGGAGCTGAGCGACCGCACGGGAATCTGGTTGCATGTCGATGAAATCTATCGCGGGTCGGAAATCGATGCCACCGACGCCCCGACCATTTATGGGATGGGCAAACGGGTCATCGTGACGGGAGGGCTGGCGAAATCCTTCGGTTGCCCCGGCCTTCGGATGGGGTGGATGATTGGGCCTCAAACCCTGGTTGCGGAGGGCCACCGGTTCCAGGACTACACAAGTATCGGCACCGGCGTGGTCTCGCAGTTCGTTGCCGAGAGAGCGATAGCTGAGCCCGTCCGGAGCAAGTTGCTCTCGCGCGGTCGTCAAATCCTTATCGCCGGGCGTCGGCAGGTAGCCGAATGGCTAGAAGGGCGTGATGGATGGTCTTGGGTCGTGCCGCAGGCAAGCGGCATGGCGTTCCTTCGCTACGAGATAAGCATCCCATCGGAGACTTTCGTGGAAGAGCTGCGCCGTGCCAAGGGCGTGTTCGTTTGCGCAGGCAGTTGGTTCGGTATCGAGGGCCATATCCGTGTTGGCTTCGGCGTCGACCCGCATCATCTTGAAAGCGGTTTGGCGAGTATCGACGAATATCTGCGCGAGAGGCGGTCGTTCAATTGACCGTCACTGTTCCTCCGGCTTGGCGCCGTAGGCTACGACCTCGAGTTCAACCAGACCGCCATTGAGCAGGTCTGCGACGGTGCCGGTCCGCGCTGGTTTCGATAGTGGGAAGTATTTTGCGTAGGCGGTGTTGAACTCGTGCGCGTCCTTTGCCTCTCGCAGGTAGACGTTAACTTTGACGATGTCCGAAAGGCGCAAGCTCGCCCGCTGCAGAATGTCCTTCACGTCCAACATGATGCGATCGGTCTCGGCTGCCACCCCACCGCTGACGATCTCTCCGTCAGGGCCGAAGCCAGCCAGACCCGACAAGAATACGAAGTCGCCGGCGCGGACCGCCTCCGAGATTGCAAGCCCTTCCACATTGGGCCCGGCAATGAATTCAATCGTCATGCTGTTTTCCGATCTGCGTCGATACCAGAAAAGCATTCTTAGGACGGGCGGCTCGCGATTGGTTATGAGATGTGGAAACTGACATTCACGAAAAGAGAAACGACCGGCCTCATACCGGCGTGCACGCTGATTGGATTGCGAGGGAGAACGACGTGGCACAACCGATCAATGTCGACCCTGAACATGTCGAACGGCTGATCTTCGACCTCGGCAAATTCGGCGCGCACAGCGGTACCGGGGTCTGGCGCACCGTCTACTCTCCGGAATGGGTGGCGGCGGCGGACCAGTTCGCCAAATGGTGCTGTGAAGCGGGCCTGGCTGTGCATAGCGACGCCGTCGGCAACGTCTGGGGACGGCTCGAAGGCATAGAGCCTGGGCCATCGATCGTGTCCGGATCGCATATCGACAGCCAGACGCCCGGAGGGCGCTACGACGGTGCCTTGGGCGCCATCGCTGCGCTGGTTGCGGTTGACGCGCTTGCGAAGCAATTCGGCAAGCCGCGCCGCACATTGGAAGTGTTGGCACTTTGCGAGGAGGAAGGAAGCCGTTTCCCTGCGGCAAGCCTCTGGGGCTCGCGCGCTATAACTGGCTGCATTGAACCGAGCGAACTTGACGATCTAGTAGACGCCGACGGCGTTTCAATTGGCCAAGCCATGAAGGCCGCCGGGCTTGATCCTGCCGACCTCGGTAAGGTGGAACGCGACGATATCGAAACGTTCATCGAGCTGCACATCGAACAAGGTCCCGTGCTCGAAGCCGCTGGTCTTGGGGTCGGCCTCGTTACGGCGATCAACGGACTGCGCCACTATCGTGTGGAACTGACCGGAGACGCAAATCATGCCGGCGCTTTTCCGATGGATGCGCGCCGCGACCCGATGGCGGGCTTTGCCGAAATCGCCAGCGGTATCATCTCGACGGCCGAGCGGTGGGGAAGGCCTGCCGTGACGACCGTGGGGCAGATCAGCGTCGAGCCGAACCTGCCTGCCATCATTCCAGCAAAGGTCAGTTTCATGATCGACGCCCGGCATCCTGATCCGGACGCTGTACAGCGGCTTTATGCTCTGCATGAAAATCTGATCCGCGAGGTCGCAGATCGCCGTGGCCTCAAAGTGAAGATCGCCGTTGTGGAGAACCAGCCGCCCCTGATCTGTCATCCCGAAATCGTCACGGCAATCAAGGCGACAGGGGATGAGCTGGGCATCAAGCTGGCCGCACTGCCCAGTGGCGGCAGCCATGACACGCAACAGATGTCGAGGATTGCTCGCGCCGGGATGATATTCGTCAGGAGCAAGGACGGCCGGAGCCACACCCCCGAAGAATTCTCTTCGATCGATGACATAGTTGATGGCATTAGGGTGCTTGCGGGTACACTCTACAAGCTCGCCTATTGTTAAGCACGTACCATGCGGAAAAATTTCCAATGGATCCTTCTCGCAGCAGACCTATACGCCAACCCGTATTTATGAGATCTCAAAGTTTCCTTCTCGTATCCCCATGGCAGACTCCGGCGACAACGCTTCTGGTTGCATTGGTGATTTTCACGTCGGCGCTGGCCATAAGATGCTAGATATTGTCTTTGATCAATCTCGAGCCGCCGACCGTCTGCTCAGTCTTGAAGAGCTAGCTCTATCGTGATCAAGTCGTGCGCGGCGCTGCGGGCGGATTTGTAGCTGGCAGCGTGAGGACCCGACCCAGCCGAGACCATAGTCGACTGAGATGTCTGCTTTCAGGCAGACGCAAAGTTGACCTCAACGACCGAAATGAGGCGCAAAGCCGCCATTCTTTTCAGGATTGAGAGTAGGCGTCGGCTTGGAGTAAGCGCAAGTAAGTGGACAACGAGACCGGCGGCACTCGTCAGAGTTGACGCCGCCGCGCGCGCAACAATTGGCGGTAGTTGCGCTCGACCATCTTCAGTCCGTCGCGCACGAGGCGATGCGTCTGGTAGCGAAAAGGCGAGTCCTGCCAGTCGGCGGCGCTAACCAGCCGCCGACCGAACAAGGCGGTCGCGACTTCAAAATGGGATGCCTGCTGTTCGCGGCCATCCAGGCATCGCAGCATGAGGCCAAGGCGTCGGCGCTGGGCCGCAGTCAATCGAGCGTCGGGAACGTGCTGCCTATGGATCGAGCGGATGAACCGCTCGATCGCCTGGAGCCGGTCGTGCGCCATGTCGTCGAGCGGGATGATGGCGGCAAGCGGTTCGCCTGGCTTCGCGTCGTCGAGAAGCGCCAGTTGCGTGCCGCCCGGCGAAGAGCGCGTGTGAAGACCGACCTCGTCATGCCGGCCCGCGGCCAGCGGGACGTCGGAAGCACTGCCTTCCTGCGCTCGCAGATCCGGCGGCATCTGGACAAGGTTCACGACCCCAGGATCGATCTGAGGCGCCCAATAGACGGTCTGCTCGACTGCGGACTGGTCAGGCCTGGCGGCGAAACTGCAAACCCCAGCGCTGGCGCAATGCGCGCATCGCCTTGGCCGAGCGGGAGGCCGCGAAGTCCTGCTGATACTGGGGATTGCGTCGCAGGAACTCCCAGGCAATCGCATCGGCGGCGGCACCTTGGACGAACGCATATGCCTGTGGGTCACGCCACTGCGAGGTATCCGTCTTCATCCGCATCCTTCCCTTCTCAAGGATTTGATAGGGGGACGTGGCTTTGAGCGAAATCCTTGGATTCCGTCATTGACGAATGGACGATGAGATATCTCGGCGCCGAGCAGTTAGGTGACACTTCGCGATGCTTGCTGGCTTGCGCCTTGCAGTGTCTTGAATGTGTTCGTCCAGGCGCGATAGGCGTCGTCATCGCCCTGGCTCCAGGCACTGAAGGCGCGCCATGCGGCGAACGATGACGCAGGCTGCTCGAACAGCGCGCCGATCGACTGGTCGCCTGCGGGCCAGCCGGCAGGCTCGTCGCCTGTCGTTTCGTGCGTGAGGCGCCTTAGATCGGCCAAAGCAGAGCGGATATGCGACAGCGGAAATTCGCAAAGGTCGGTGTTGTCAGTCGCCTCCCGAAGGATGACCGCAAGCTTGGCGACCACGCCCGCCAAGGATTGTGCAGGCGTCGCCACAATCTCACCCAGCAACGCGTCGGCCTTTTCAGCGCCATCCTGCTCTTCCTTCAGAAAATCAGGCCAGTCGCGGTCGGCGCCAACCCTCTCTCCGCGCCCAATCACTTCGCCGACAGGCATGAGCGCACCGCACTCCAGGACCCCCTCCTCAGCCTGCTGCTGCCGAACGCACGAGGCCAGCATCGCAACGTGAGCGTCAATCCAGGCAAGGGATAGGAGAAGTGCTGGATCGGCCGACGGCTGGTTTTCGCCAATTGATGGGGATTGTGAAGCTGCCTTACCTCCACTCACCGGCGCCTCCCGTTCTCACCCGTGACGAAAGGACAATTGGTAGCTATCGTCAGAATCAATGAAGATTCTGAGCTATCAACGTCGTCGCGTAGTGGGGCCGAGCGAGGCTATTTCGCCAGACCTCATCAATGACTTCCGTAGGGTGGCATACTAAAAGCGGCTTTTTTGACCTATGTCAACCAAAAAGAACGATATTGAGAGTGATGCGATCTCTGTTCAGCAGTGTCGTGCTGCACGAGCCATGCTCGGATGGAGTCAGGGGGACCTAGCCGAGGCAGCGGCTGTTTCCAGAACTACGATAGTAGACTTCGAGAGGAGTATTCGTATTCCGCACCGAAACAATCTAGCTGCGATCCGCCGTGCGTTTGAGACAGCGGGAATCGAATTCCTTGCGGAAAATGGCGGCGGCGCGGGCTTACGATTTGCGCGACGGTCTGATCAGACCTAGAGAACTCTCGCCCGGCGCGATTGCCAGGCGAGAGATCTTCATTCATTCGCCGTTGCGGCGGCTGGGGCGGGACCATATGAGGCTGTGGCCCTCGCCTTCCTCGTCGGCGAAGAGGTTGGCGTAGATCGGAGCGGTGAAGCTCGGATCGTCAAGCTTGAGCCCGAGATACTCGCGGCCCTCGTTGGAGCGTTTCGACCAGGCGGCGCCGATCTCGGCCTTGCCGACCACCACGCGGTGGCTTGGAGCGTTCTCGCCGCTGGCTCGGGTGTCGGGGACGATGCGCACGCCCTTGGCCTGGACGCTGAGGGTGACGATCTCGCCGGTGAACTCGTTCGCATTGGTCTTCTTGAAAGTGCCGATAGTAGCCATTTTCAGTCTCCGTTTTCTCATTTCCGAGCCCGCACCATGCGACCTCGATGGCGATCGTGAGGCCGCAGGCGACCGCCGCCGCATCGCTTGCGACCGCAGCAAAGCGGAGGATGGCGCAGGCGCGCGTTTCTTGGTTCCGCGAGGAAAGGGCTTCGCCCAGGGGAAGAAACGCGCGCCGCGCCATTGCGGCATAGGCGGTCGAGGCTTCAGCCGTCCTTCGGGCAGATCAGCCCGTTCGAGAGGTCGTTGGTGCGCTCTATGAAATGAAGAAGGGAGGCAATGGCGGCACCCGGCTATCAAGAATGATGAAGCGAACTGCAGGCCGAGATGTCCACCGATAACGGTTTGACGTGACTTGGATGAAAGCTTGCTCCATCCAACCGCACGTACCGAGTATGTCTCGTTTGGGCCGCAAGAAGACGGTGCGGTTCCGAGACGAACCACCCAGAAAGTTGCCGTGCAGGGGGGTCGTGCCAACAAAGGAATTCAATCCATTCGCATCGCGCTCGTTTTTAGTAGGCTGTCGCGAAGAAAGGTTGAGGATCTGGCGTGACGCTAGTCAACGATCGTCTTCTCGAAAGCAAGATGACGAAGGTGGAGCAGGCGCGAGCCTGGAGCCCGCGCGTCATCTCGAAATTCGAGACACTGATCAACAGCGCCGACGACCACTCTCAGTTTCGCGGCATGCTGTGTATCTCCATCCGAACCGGTCCTCCCTTTTTGCAACTCGTGCAGAAAAGAGCGCGCTCAACCGTGCTGAACAAGGCGTCCCTACCGTATCGCCTGATCAGCCCTTCCGGCTTTACCATCGCGTGATGCGAGCATTTTGTGCACCAGGCCCGCAGCGTGTGCCATGAGCGCAAATCACCAAGTGCGACATCCAGCCCGGCGTGGATACTGCCGTCGATAATCGTCTGGGGCGGGATCTTGACCTCACCCGGCGTGAGAATCTTCTCCATGACATGTCGGCTGTTGTAGTGGATCAGCAGCATGCCTGGCCGACGCCGGATGGCGGCCTGCCAGGCCGCTTGGCTTACCACAGCGTCCGGCGAACGACTGATGGTTTCGAGATGCGTCTTTTCCTCCCGGTCCCAAACCTCGATCCGGAAATTATCTTCGGCAGTGTCAACCATCTAGGGGCGCGCCTTGTGCCAGCCCCGGGAAAAGCCATTCGAAACCGCAGCCCGTGACAAAGCGAGTTCCCGCTCAAGTTCGGCGTTCCTGGCCAGAGCCGTCAGCAGGGCGACCACAGCATCGCCACTGGCTGCAGCGAGGGCCTGCTGTGCCGCCAACTCCAATTCGGACATAGCTTCGCCGATCGGCGCATTTTGGCGCTTTCCCATGGCCCTTTTCCTGCTCAGAGAGATCAGGAATAAGGAACATATTCCTGTCCGGTCAAGAGGCGCTTGACTATTTTGTTCTCATTTCGTTCACTGTCGGCAGGATAACCACACCAAAGGATCGGGAAGCCTGTCGATCGAGGAAATGTCATGTGCGGCCGCTACACCCGATATCTGACGTGGTCGGAAATCCACCGACTTTACCGGCTCACGGCGCGGGCGGAAATCGGCCGCAATGACCAGCCGCGATACAACATCGCGCCGACGCAAGACGTGCCTTTCGTCACCGCCGGCGAAAACGGCAACCACCGCTTGCGGGAGGGCCGCTGGTGGCTCGTTCCGTTCTGGGCAAAGGAAATGCCCAAGGCGGCCATGTTCAACGCCAGGATTGAAGGCATCGACACCGCGCCGGCCTTCCGGGATGCCTTCAAGTCGAAACGATGCTTGATCCCGGCTGACGGCTTTTTTGAGTGGACGATCTCGCCGGCCGACGGCAAGAAGGATCCTTGGCACATCTACCTCCCCGGCCACGCTCCTTTTTCGTTTGCCGGGCTTTGGGCCCACAACTCAAATCTCGACATCACGAGTTGCACCATCATCGCCGAGCCGGCCGGCGAGCCGATGAAGAACCTGCACGACCGTCAGCCGGTCATTCTCGACCAGGCCTATTACGACGCCTGGCTCGACCCGGCGACGCCGAAGGAGTACCTGAAAGACATCCTCAGTCACGACATCGACGGCCAGTTGCAGTTCAACCGTGTCGGACGCGACGTAAATTCGACCGTCGTCAACAAGCAACCGAATGACCACCCTGCCCTAGTCGGGCCGATCAATCCGCTATGAGCGACGAACCCATCAAGCTTGCCGAAGGAATGACTGCGGCGCCGCGGCAAGGTGGACGGATCGAAAATCACATCTGTGAGTTTGAACGATGCGGGAAGCGCGCGCCCTTCGGATTTGCAAAACTGAGACAGCCATCGCACTGGCTCTGTTTCGAACATCGCGAACACGGCAACAGCTATTTGGCGGGGGTGAGATGATCAGTCGACCAAGAGAAGCGAACGATTATCCAGACCGAGTCATCGACTGCCAGGAGGCGATGGAGCCCGGGTTTCAAGCCATCGTCGATTGCATGATGGAAGCCGGCTGGTCGCGCGGTGAAACTCGGCGGTCACTCAAGCGGCTGATCGCAGCAGACAACATGACGCAGAAAGAGAACGCCAGGACGGAAACGCAGCTTGCCATTGCGCGCGCCATGATGCGCGCCGGGAAGCCTTTATAGCTGAGGGATTGTAGGCACAGCACCAGCCGCAGTTACTCGAAGGCGGACCTGGGGCCCACCTTCGACGTCCGGCCTAGGTTCAGCCGCCCATCTTCTTTGCCATGGCGCAGAAATCTGCGTGCGACTTGTTGAGCGTGGTATCGCCGCAATCTTTCAACACCGCTTTCTGTTCATCAGGTTTCAGAGCCGTCCATGCTCTAAGACCGCCGCTGGGGTGATCGCCTTCAGCCGCTGCGGCGATCCGGCCAGTGGCGAATATAAGGACGCCCGGGTGTTCTGTTCCTACGGGTCGTTGCCCGTATTGGAGGTCGAGACCGCAATCGCCTGCTAGGCAAATGCGATCGAAACCACCACGCGAGCTTGTTGTGTTCAGGCCGACTCGGAAAAATACGACCCCCACCGCTGGAACCAATATCCACACGGGCTGTTGAGCTGTGCTGGTACAAATGTTCCGCGGTACATTTCCACCCGATTGGCGTGCTCGACACACGAAGTCAAAGCAAGAAGCCGCCTGTGGGAAACAATATGAAATTCGTTAAGGTTGCAGCGCCGTTGGCATTGTTTTGCGCGCTTAGTGTCAGCCCGGCGTTCGCTGTATGCAATATCTCCGATGCGAAACTCGAGGAGGCCGTGCTCAAGAGCCCTGAGTTGCGCAAGCCAGAAAACCGATACCTGGTCCATGACCTGCGCACCTTGAGGGATGCGGCGTTCGTTCTATGGACATACGGTTTGCACGACGATTGCGAGCGCGTGCTCGCCAATATCCGCCAACTGATCGCCGCGCCGTCAATGGCCAAGCTCGCGGGTAATGATGAGGATCTTGCCGATGAGCAATTGGCAGCAGGCGAACCTAAGCAGCATGAAGGTGGGGGTATCCAGGGCAATCGTGACGCCCCAGACGCCCGCCCGCTCATCAATCTCGACGACCTTGGACCTGGCCTTCGCGTCGACGAGATCGTCGGCTCCGAGGTCCGCAGCTCGGATGACAAGATAGTTGGCGAAGTTCGAAATGTCGTGATTGGCACGAAGGACCGATGGGACTACGCAGTCGTTGCCTCCGGTGGATTCTTTATCGCCGGGAAAGACAGCATCGTCGTCCCGCTACGTTATCTTCAAGTGAACGAGGAACGGACAAGTTTCTACCTCCGCATCTCCAGCGCCGATGTCAAAGCCGTGCCGTTGATGCCCGACCAGAAATATCTGTGGCTTGCGGATGAAGCGTGGCGAGCGAAGAACGATGCGATCTTCCAGAAGTTGATCCCGGACCCGGTTCGCTCTGGAACCCCGTCGGTCCCACATGCCAATACCGACTCCAAGTGAAAGATCGTGCCAAGCCAGCTCGTTCCCTGGCGGTCGAGACCGCGATCACGTGTTAGGCGAACGCACGAGCCTTCACGCGCACTTCTTGCGTTCAGCTACCTCGACACCAAGCCGGAACGCCTGGCCGTCCGCGTAGGAGCGCGCGTAACTTTCGGCCTCGAAAGGGAAGGTCAGCGTGTTGCCGTAGGCTGTCACGCGGACGGTCCATTTCTTGTCGCGAATTATTTCGACTGCGTGCTCGGGCGATCCCATGTGTCCTCCCACGATCACCAAGTGAGGGCACGGAGATAGCGTCGCAAAAGTCGTTTGAATGCAAACAATTCGACACGTCGGTGTCGTAATGGCGTTGGTCCGGTCAAATGGCCTATTGCCCAGCCTCCGGATGGTGCGTCTACTATCGAGATTCAGACGACCAGGGGAAATTGAGATATTGATCGCGGCTGTCGTAGCAGATGTTGCCATACATCCGTAGATAGCCATCTCTTCGCGCCGGATCTTCATAGACCGCGCCTGGATTGGCAAGATCCTTTTGATAGTCGCCAAGGTTTTGCGCCGTGATGACGTGCGGCAGGATATCCATCGCTTGCGGGATCGGCTTTCCCTCGAGCCAGTCGGCCGCATGCTGGCCCATCGCATATCCGAAGACTGGCGAATTCAGGCTGACCGTCATCTTGTAGGGACCTCCCTTTGTGATTTCGGCTATTGCCTCGGGCTCGCCGTCGATCCCTCCGATGAACTGATCCGGCCTGTCCTTGCCAGCCTCCCGCAGCGCCTGCAGGGCGCCAAGGACGACACCATCGGCGCCCAGCACCACGTCCACATGCGGATGCGCCTGGATGACCATCCGCATCGTGGCCAATCCTCCTTCCTTGCTGACGGGATTGGGGGAGATATCGGCTACGATGCGCACGTCTGGCAGCGTGTCGAGCGCATCGCGGATGGCGACGAAACGCGGCGTGAGAAATTGCAGGCTGTCCTGGGTCAGCAGCACCACGTCGGCTCGGCCGTGGAACTTGTCCTTGATATACGCGACCGCCGCGTCTCCCAGTTCCTTCCCGGTGAGATATTGCGGCGCGTTGAGCAGCGACGTTGCCGGCGGTGCGACGACCGTGCTGACATAGGTTCCAGACCACATGGCCTTTTGCAGGCTGGGGGCCAGCGCCGCCGGGTCTACGGGAGACACAACGATCCCGCCCACCCGCTCGGCGCGCAGCGCCTCGACGTCCGAGATCATCTTGGCGCTGTCATTGGCGGCGAGGGCGACACGATATTCCAGATGGTTGTCTTCGGCCGCCTGAGCCAGGCCATGATCGACACCCTCGATGAACTCACGCTTGTTGTCCTTGGCGAATGCCAGGATCGGCTTGAGGTCGGTTGGCTTCGAGCAGCTCGGCGCCGTTGGAACGAATGGCTGTAGAACCGTCGGAACGGTAATGCCGGGTGACCCCTCGGCCATCGAGGCGACATTGGTTGCGAGCAGCAGAGCAGCGATCGGCAGCACCTGCTGCATGGCGAATCTACCGGTCTGCCAAAACATCGAACTCTCCACCTGAAGAAAACGCCGGGCGCATCCTTGCATGACCCATGGCGGAGGCAAAGCCTGCCAGCGCGCATAGCCCGTCACTGCGGCAGGGCAAAGCTCAGAACCACCGCTGTCCCGGGATCGCGTGCCTGATAGGCAACATCGGCGTCGATGCTTCTAGCCATTGCCTTGATGATGCGCGTTCCCAAGCCGGTGCCCTTGATGACGTTGCCGGCGTTGCCGACGCCGTCGTCCTCGACGGTCAGCAAAGCGCGACCCGGCCCGTCCTCGCGCAGCAATACGCGTACATCGCCGGATTTGTCGGGATAGGCATATTTGAAGGCATTGGTGACCAATTCGGTCACGATCACCCCGAGATTGATCGTGGCGTCGATGCCGAGTGTCAGCGGCGCCAGATCGCTTATCAGGTTGGCGCCGTGCCCCTGGCCACGCATCGAGCCGCCAAGGTTTTCCAGGAGGCCGCCGAGATAGCCGTCGAGTTCGACGATGCCGACCGAGCCGGAGGTGTAGAGGCGCTTGTGCACCGAGGCTATGGCGAAGATGCGCGCTTGGGTTTCGGCAAGCGCATCCTTGGCACCCTTGTCCGTCAACACATTGGCCTGCAGGTTGACCAGCGATGAGACCATTGCAAGGCTGTTGGCGACCCGGTGGTTGACCTCGGCCAACAGGAGTTCGGCGCGGTCGCGCGCCGCACGCACCTGCGCCTCGGCGGCTTCCTTCTCGGCGACGAGGCGTGCCTTGGCGACAGCCTGATCGAGAGCGGAGGCCAGAAGGGCTATGAAGTCGTCACCGATCGTCTTCGGCACGAAGTCGCTAGCCCCGGCCTTCAGGGCGGCCACCGCGACGCTCATTTCGGAAGAGCCGGTCACATAGACGGCGGGAGGGCCGGCGCCGCGCGTTGCAAGCCTTGCCAGGAATTCAAGCCCGGTCCCGGCTCCCAGATAGTGGTCGAGCGCCAGGACGTCGAAGCCGCCTTCCTCAAGTCTGGTCAGAGCCTGTTCCGGGCTGGAAGCATGCTCGACGACGAAACCGAGGCGGCCGAGCTTCTTCTGTACGAGGCGCGCGAGCGCGTCGTCGTCATCGATGTAGAGGACCCTGGTTTCAGGCATCGCTTTTCAGGCCGTTTCCGGGACCTGAATGACGGTGAACAGGAGGCCGAGCTGCCTGATGGCGTTGGCGAAGCCTTCGTAGTTCACGGGCTTGGTGATGTAGACGTTGGCGCCGAGATCGTAGCAGCGCTGGATCTCGCGACTGTCGTCGGTCGTTGTCAGCACCACGACAGGAATCCGCTTGAGATGCTGATTGGCCTTGATTTGTTGCAGAATATCGAGGCCGGTCATGTCAGGCAGATTGAGATCGAGAAGGACAAGAAGATGACGGCCGACGCTCGCATCGCCAGAGCCATCCGGCCCGAGCAGATAGGCGAGCGCGCTGGAACCGTTGGTGAAAGCCACGACATCGTTGTTGACGCCGGCGCGGCGAATGTTCTTCTCGATGAGACGCGCATGGCCCTCATCGTCCTCGATCATGATGATCGTTACAGGTTTGCCGGCTTGGCTCATGCAAACGCTCTTTCGTTTGATGCCGCGATCAGCGGCAGCTCTATCCTGAAAGTTGTCCCAACGTCGAGCTTTGATTTGACCGTGATATCGCCGCCTAGCCTGCGCAGGATGGCTCGTACATGCGCAAGTCCGATACCGTCGCCAGGCAGGTCCTGTAGACCCGATCGCCGAAACAGCTCGAAAATGCGTTCCACGTCCTGCTCGGCGACGCCGCGGCCATTGTCCTCGAAATCGATGGCGATGCGGCCACCGGGGATAATCCTTGCTCCGACCCTGATGCGAAGTGGCCGCGCGGGCGAGCGGTATTTGGTCGCATTGTCGAAAAGGTTGGCAAAGACCTGCTCGAGCGACAGGCGATCGGCCTCGATCTCAACGCCTGCGAGATCGACGTCGATCTTCCCGCCCGCTTCCTTGACCTGATGCTGGAAGCTGGAGACGGTGCTTTCGATCAAAGACGCAAGTTGAATGGTTTCGGGCCGCAACGGCCTGCGTCCCTCGCGCGAAAGCTGGAGGATGGCGTTGATGAGCCCATCCATTTTGCGCGTCGACGAGCGGATGAAACCGATGGCTTCCGGCAGGTCCTCCGCCGCCGCCACTCGTGCGTTGGCAACGAGGGGGTCGGACGCGTTGGCGCCGATGCCGGACTTTTCGATGAGCGTCTGCAGGCTGGCGACACCTGCTTCCAGCTCGCTGGTGAAACCCATGATGTTGACGAGAGGCGCGCGCAGGTCATGGGTGACGATGTATGCGAAGCGCTGAACCTCTTCATTGGCCCGCACCAGGTCGGCGGTGCGCTCGCGCACCCTGGTTTCCAGCCCGCTGTTGAGAGCCTCGAGGTTTCGCCGCGCGGCGCTGAGTTCGCGCGTGTGGCGCAAGAGCGACGCCCAGGCAAAGCCGACCACGATAACGATCGCTATGCCGCCGGCTATGGTGATCATGCGCAGCCAGGCGAAGTAGGACCGTTGTTCCGCCACCCGCGCGGTCAGCCGGTCGTCGGCCGCAAGGATGATGCCGTTGAAGTAGACGTTGGCCTGATCCATCAGCGTCTTGCCACGGTTGGAAGCGACGATCGCCGCCACGGCATCGTCCTTGCGCTGTCGCTTCAGGGCGACGGTCTTGTCCATCTCGGCAAGTTTTTCGCCGATGATTGCCTTGAGCTGGTCGATCGATGCCGCAGTCTCGGGTTCGCCGGCAACGAGGAGCTGCAACTTTTCGAACCGGCGAAGAGCCGAAGACTTTGCCGTATCGTAAGGCGAGAGATAGATCTCGTTGCCGTTTAAGAGGAAACCCCGCTGACTGGATTCAGCCGAGAGCAGCGAATTGCGGACATCGACGGCGGCGGTGCGCGTGTCGCGCGCCGCGATCACATCGTCGAAGCTGATGCGCGACTTCTCGGCGAGCAGGTATGTGGCGGTGACGATGCCCATCAGAACCAGCAGGCCCATCGCCAGCAGAGCGCTGGAGCCACGCAGCATGACCTTGTCGGTTGGATTTTCAGACAAATTCGTCTCACTGGTGCGCATTGGTGGCGTTATCTCTAGCGAGCGTTATACTTTCCCACAACCGACGCGCCGGCCAAACAAGCCTATGTTCGCGTTGCAGCAAGGGAGGGGACAAGTGACTTCGACATTTACCGTCCATGATGCCAGCGGCTATGAGAAGCTCATGGGCCGATGGAGCCAGAAGCTTGCGCCGCTGTTCATAGATTTCGCGGGCATCTCGGCTGGCGAGAAGATCCTCGATGTCGGCTGCGGCACTGGCAGTCTGGCATTTGCCCTGCTGAAGGCGGCTGACCTAAAGGAGATCACCGCCATCGACTATTCGCCGGTTTTCGTGGCTGAAACGATCAGGCGCAGAATAGATCCGCGGATAAAGGTTGAGCAGGGCGACGCCTGCGCGCTCGCCTTTGACGATGGAGCCTTCGATCGCGCGCTGGCGCTTCTGGTGCTGCATTTTGTTACCGACGCCGGCAAGGCTGTGGCCGAAATGCGCCGCGTCGTTCGGCCTGGTGGCGTCGTGGCCGCTTCTGTCTGGGATCATCTGGGAGGCATGCCGGGCATGCGCATGATGGCCGATACGGTGGCGGCGCTCGGCGAAGCCGGCCGCCAGTTTCGTGCGCGCTATTGCTTCCAACCCATGATGATGCCGGGAGAGATGAGGGCGACCTTCATTGAGCAAGGGCTTCTGCAGGTTAGCGAGACGCAGCTGATGATCCGGATGGATTACAGCAATTTTGACGACTATTGGTCGCCGATGGCCGCAGGCGAGGGCCCGTTCGGCAAGTTCTTGTCGTCCCTCGATGCGCCGGATCGCGCGAGAGCCGAGGCGGCGGTGCGCGAAGCATATCAGGCCGGCCAGCCGGACGGCCCGCGTTCCTTTGCAAATGTCGCCTGGGCTTGCCGAGGGATCGCGCCCTGAGAGCCCCAAGGAGCCGGTCTCATTCTGGCCGGAAGGGGTGACAGCCTTTGGCCGAGGAAGGCGCTAGGAAGACTGGCGCGAAATTTCCTGGTCGGCATCCCGCGAGGCGCGTACTTCCGAGCCCTTTGGCGTTTCTGGCTCGGGCCGCTGCGGGTGCGCACCGGCCTCCAGCCCATGCGAATAAATCTGCGTCACAGGGAAGCGGCCGCACTTGCGCGATAGGACGTGCATCCGACCAGTTCACGTCCGCCGAGGCTGGCAGGTCTGTCGGCGACGCGGTCCCATACGGTCCACTGCAGGTTGGCCTCTTTCTGGCAAAAGAAGCGAGAATTGGGATTATCCGTTTTACTGATAAGGGGGTCCGGGATTTCTTCACCACTAAGTCACCCAAGAAAAATGGTGCTGAGCTTGGGATGAAATAGTGTATGCGAAATCATCGCCTTGACCGGGATCAAAAGATTCTGGCGTCCAATTTAGAACCAACACACTCAAGGCGACACAAAGGAGGCGCCAACACGCCTCACGTTGCGAAATCAGGCCGCCTGTTGCCACCGGTTTACAGCGCCGATCGAGGGTCTGAGATACGAGTGACCGCAGCGCTTGAGTTTTCTGGATTGTTGGCGGGGGCCATCCCGGGAAGCCGCGTAGTACGAGGAAAAAAGCCCGTCGGCTTCGGTCGGCGGGTTTTTCTTTGCTGCTTTGTCCGAATGGGAGGGAAACGGCCAGTCCGCTATCGGGGCGAGCACGGCGGATAGCTGCCATTCGGCAGACGGGGCGTTCATCAATAAAAGTGCGGCGAGGAACCCATGACGGAGGCTCCAGATATCCGGGCCGCCAGTTGTAGGGACGCGCCTATAGCGGCGATATTGCCGACGAGCGGACGCATTTCTACGGCTGCCCTTCCGTAATTCACCCTCCAGAACGGCGATGTCGAGTTGACAGAGGGGGCGATAACACGATGTCTTCCTGCTACTGGAGCAGGCTCCCCTTTTCGGCCAGTCGCTTGCGCCTTTGTTCGCGGAAAACTGTCATGCCATAGCGGGTGATGCCATAGAACAACAGGCCAAAAATCAGCCCGAGTGGCACCGCACCGCACAGCATGGGCTTTAAGACCGGTGCCCACAGTTGCGAAATTGAAAGGGTCTGCAACATCTCACTCAGATGGGCTGGCCGTTCGTGACTTTGCATGTGGCCGTGCAACATGATCTTGCCGGTCTCCCAAGTCGCTCCCACAACAAACGGGAGGGTCAGCGGATTGCCAAAGACAAATGTTCCTAGCCCTGCCGCCACCATGTTTCCTGAAATCAGCCAGCACACGATGGCGGCAATGGCGAAATGGGACCCTAGTGGAAAGAAAGACGCGAAAACCCCAGCCGCCACCCCCGCCGCGACGGCCGTTGGAGTGGCGTTCAGACGGAGGATACGCTTTGAAACATACTGAAACGATCGCGAGAAGGAGCGGCGCGGCCACATATAAATGCGCAATCGCTCGAATAGACCATCAGGATTTCGGCGTCTAAAGAGCACTCTCTTGCCCACTTCAAACGCGGTCGGTTGAACGGATGGACCTCGTCTCTGAAAACGTAGCCTGTGCTGCTTTGTTCCGAATTTGCTGATCAACCGGGTGTCCGAAAGCGCAGCGGATAGTCGGGCAACAGTTGGAAAAACCCAGGCTGAGAACGCGCGGCATAGTTTTGTACCGCGTTGAATGGGTAGAGCGTCTGGTTATCGGCATTTTGCCAATCCGCCCCTGCGTCGGGCGTCCCTCTTTTCGGCTCCCGCGCAATGCGCCACGGGCCGCCGGGCTTCTGGCACTTTTCACCTCAACATCGCCCAGGACCAGTACGCACCAATTACCATTTGCACTGTGAACGCAGTGAACCTGAGACTGACCGCGACCTGGCTCGTGGAGACGAGGTGAATTATCGACTGAACTATTCGCGCGGCTAATAGTATAGAAGCCAGCGGATCCGTCACATCGGTCTTTGAAATAAGGATCGCGACTCCGAGCAGACCTCCGAAGATTGGAAGCCCTTCTATGCAGTTGGCGTGGGCGCGGGCCAACCTTTGCATAAAGGGAGAAAGAGCCGCGTTATCTGGCGTAAAGCCGTTTGCTGCGACCTTCCCAGAGATCACCAGATATGTACGGATCACTTCCATCATGATCAGCAGTCCCAGTGCCCACGAGATGAATCCAGTCAATGCAAACGCAGTCGCCGACATATGCCGTCCCCGTCGCTAGCAGTCTCGGTCATCGTAACCGATCACCTAGGCTACCGCTAAGTTTCCAGGAACTCGACCGGAAAAGCAGCCTTTGCTGGAGGCTAATGCTTCAAAATCTGGCTGAGGAACAGCTTGGTTCGGTCGTGACGCGGGCGGCTGAAAAACGCGTCGGGCGTGCCCTCCTCGACGATCTGACCGGCGTCCATGAAGATAACGCGGTCGGCTACCGCCCGTGCGAACCCCATTTCGTGCGTCACGCACACCATGGTCATGCCGTCGCGGGCCAACCCGGTCATCGTCTCCAGCACCTCCGAAACCATTTCCGGGTCGAGCGCGGATGTAGGTTCGTCGAACAGCATGACAGCCGGCTCCATGCACAGGCTGCGGGCAATCGCCACACGCTGCTGCTGGCCTCCGGACAACTGGATGGGGAACTTGTTGGCCTGCTCAGGAATGCGGACCCGCTCGAGGAACTTAAGCGCGGTCTTGCGCGCCTCCCTTTCCGGCACGCCCTTCACCCACATCGGGCCGGCCATGCAGTTCATCAGCACCGTCATGTGCGGAAACAGGTTGAAGTGCTGGAACACCATGCCGACGTTGGAGCGCACGTCGGCGACATTGCCCATCTTCCCATGCAGAGCAACGCCGTTGACGGTGATCTCGCCCTCCTGATGCGCCTCCAGGCGATTGAAACAGCGGATGAGCGTCGATTTGCCGGAACCCGAAGGGCCGCAGATAACGATCCGCTCGCCCTTATGAACCGTCAGGTTGATTTCCTTCAGGACGTGAAAGGTGCCGTACCACTTCGACACGTTGCGCGCTTCGATGATGGCGGGAGCGCTCATCGGACCTTGCTCCTGTGGTAATGTCGCTCGATCCGCGCCTGGATCAGTTCGAGGCAGATCGACAGCATCCAGTAGATCATGGCTGCGGAAATCAGCATCTCCATGTGCTGGAAGGTCTTCTGGCCGAGGGTGCGCGCCAGGAACATCAGTTCCCACACGCCGATGACAGAGACCAGCGAGGAGTCCTTCAGCATTGAGATGAATTGGTTGCCCGTCGGCGGAATGATGACCGGCAGCGCCTGCGGCAGGATGATGCGGCGCATGGTCAATGCGAAGCCGAAGCCCATGGAGCGCGACGCCTCCCATTGGCCGCGATCGATGCTCTGGATGCCGGAGCGGAAGATCTCGGTCATGTAGGCGCCGTAGCAGAGCGAAAGCGCAAGGATGCCGGCGGGCACCGCATTGATGACGAAGCCGAGTTGCGGCAGGCCGAGATAGATCAGGTAGACCTGCATGAGTAGCGGAAGGCCGCGGAAGAAGGAGGTGTAGAAACTGGCGATGGCGTAGGCGAAGCCATTGCTGGAAAGCTTGGCGACCGCGCCGGCCACCGCAATGACTGAAGCGATGACGATGGAAATCGCCGACACATAGAGCGTGGTGACAACGCCCTGACTGATCAGAAACGGCAGCTTCTCCCTGATGAAGGGCAGGCTGAGGTGGAACGTTTCGAAGAAGGCAATGAACAGCAGCAGCAGTTCGAGCCAGACGATGCCGATCTGGACCTTGAGCGGCGCGAAACCAATCAGCACGACGTTGAGCGTGAAGATCACCGCTATGGCGAAGCCGATAGCAAAGCGCCCGTAGAGGCCGCTCGTCGACGGCTCTCCGATCACCGGACGCATGAGTTCGGCGAAGCTGGTGCTCGACATGTTGAAAGCCATGAAGAGAAGCAGGACGGCGCCGAACATCGTCGCCACGAACCAGGGTTTATGGACGAGGATTTCGGCTTCGACGGTATCGGGATAGAGCATATTTGAGCACCGGCTGTTCGGCGGCCTGCCCCGGGGCAGGCCGCCTTTGAAGGGAGCTAGTTGGTCTTGGAATAATCCTGGCCGTACCATTTTTCGGAAAGCTTGCTCAGCGTGCCGTCAGCTTTCATCGCCTTCACGGCGTCGGCGATCTTGGCCGACAGTTCCGGGTCGCCGCGCTCGATGGCGATTGCCAGCGGCTCGTAGAACACCGGATCGCCGACCTGCTTGATCGGGTAGCCGGCCTTCTCGGCGTCGAGGATCGACGGCAACGAAGAGACCACCGCGTCCAGGCGCACGCCGTCGCCGAGGCGAAGGTCGTCGAAGGCGGTCGTCGAATTCTCGTAGGAGTGGACCTCCTTCGGATTGAGCTTGTACTCGAAGGGCGGCGCGCCGGCGGCGTCGAGCGTCAGATCCTTCTTGGCATAGGCCTCGAAGGTGGAGGTGCTGGTGGCGCCGACCACCTTGCCGTCGAGGTCGGCCAAAGTCTTCGCCTTGCTGTCCTTGTGCACGGCAACGGCCGCCGGTGTGTAGTAGTAGACCGCCGGAAAATCGAAGATCTCGGCGCGCTTCTTGGTCGGCGTCATCGAGCCGGCATGCATGTCCCAGCGCCCCGCCCAATTGCCGGCGGTGATGATGTCCCAGCCGGGCGTGACGAACTCGACCTTGACGCCGAGGTGCTTGCCGATTGCCTTGGCGACGTCGACGTCGAAACCGTCCAGCTCGTTGCTGGCATTCACGAAGGACTGCGGCGCCCAGTTGGCGTCGGTTGCCACCTTGAGCGTGCCGGCTGCCACCACACGGTCTAGCACCGCGCCTGCATGGGCAGGATATGCGCCAAGCGCAAGCGCCACCGCGGCTATCGTCAGCTGTCGTCTGGTCCAGATTGTCATATGCGTATTCCCCTTGTTGTTGTTCATTCACTTGCCCTCATGGCCGTTCAGCCGGTCATGATCTCGCAATCCCTTGCCGACGAGGTCGGCATCCTCCGGACGGCTCGCGGATTTAGCGATGCCCGAGCCGGTCCGGTCTTCCGCTGCCGTGGAGGATGTTTGCAGCCGTCATTCCCTCGCTCACGGGGAAAGCTTTGGCCTGTTGCCGGCGAGATGCCCTCACCTGCTCCGCGAAGACCGCTATCCATGCGCGACCTCCCCTCTCGCGTGACCAGCGCCCAGCAGGAAGTCGGCCATCGTGTCCGCGACGAGAGCCGGCGCCTCGATCAGGATGGAATGGCGGAGCCCAGGCAGGATGGCGAGCTCGGAGCCCTGCACCTGTTCGTGCATCAGACGTGCCATGCGCGGGCTGGAACCCTGGTCGTCCTCGCCGGTCACGATCAGTGTCGGGCAAGTGATGCGGTCGAGGATGCCGCCGAAATCGGTTTCGGCGAGAACTCTGTAGGCGGCGGCGTAGCAATCGCGGTCATTCTCGGCGTCACGCCGGCGCAGCTCCGCGACAATCTCCGGGTTGTTGTCCTGAAACTCCTCGGTCAGCCAACGCGACAGCGACGCGGCGTGATGCGCCGGGGCATCGCTGGCCATCAGCGCCGCCAGCCGACCGCGCACCGCGTTGCGTTCCTCGGGCGTGCGGCCGGCAACCGTCGACAGCAGCACCAGTTTTTGCAGGCGCTCGGCATGCGTCAGCGCAAGACGCTGTGCGATCAAACCGCCCAGCGAAAACCCTGCCAGATGGAAGGTGGCAAGCCCGATATGATCGGCCAGCGCCAGCGTCTCCTTGACGAAATCGTCGATCTCGTAGCGGCCTTTGACCCGGCTGGAGCGGCCATGGCCACGCAGGTCGAAGGTGAGGACCGCGAAACGATCCTTCAGCCGCCCGGCCACGCCACTCCAGGCTTCGAGATAGGAGCCGACGCCATGAATGCAGACGAGCGGCACGTCGCCCTTGCCCTCGAGGCGCCAGTTGATCAGCACGCCTTCGACATCGAGATGGCCGGAGCACGCCATGGTCACGCCCTCGCCGCCTGGCGCGCCCTGTCACGCTCGCGCGCGGCGAAGACCGGCATCACCTCGTCGACCCACAGCTTGATCGTCTTCTTCTGCAGCTCGAACGGCAGGTTGAAGGTAAGGCCGAGGCAGTACTGGTCGACGCCCGCCGCTTCATAGTCGAGCAGCTTCTCGATCACTTCGTCCGGCGTGCCGAACATCAGGTTGCGGCGGATGTTTTCCGGATCGTAGTTGTCCTTGCCCTTGACGCTCTCGTAGGGGACGGCTTCGGGAAAGCCGTTCTGCACGGTGCCGATGTTCTGGAACAAGTTCTCGAAGGCGCGGCCATAGTCGATGGCATGACCGACGGCGATCTCCCAGTCCTGCGCCCGTTCGTAGACGCAGGTGCGCCGCTGCATCATCAGGCGCGGGCGCGGGACCTCGGGATGATCGGCGACGGCCTTGCGGAACTTCTCGCCAAGCACAGCGATCTCGGCCGCCGGCGCCGACAAGGGCGTCGACAGGATCGACGCGCCGATGCTCACTGCCCAGTCGAAAGTGCCCGGGTCTCGCGCGGCCACCCAGATCGGCGGATGCGGCCTCTGCAGCGGCTTCGGCACGCCGGCTGCCACAGGGAACTTCCAGTAATGGCCGTCATGGGCATAGTCTTCCGCCCAGAGCTTCTTAACCGCCGGAACCAGCTCCTTCAGATAGGTGACGCCCTCCTGCTGGGGCATGCCGCCGGCCATGCGGTCGAACTCGTATTGGTACGAGCCCCGCGCGATGCCGAACTCCAGACGTCCGCCGGTCAAGTGATCGCAAAGCGCTGCCTCGCCGGCCAACCGGATCGGGCTCCAATAGGGCGCGACCAGTGTCGAGGTGCCGAGCCTTATTTCCTCGGTATGCTGGGCAAGCCAAGTCAGCGTCATCAGCGGATTTGGCGAGATCGTGCATTCGATCGTGTGGTGTTCGGCCGTCCACAGCGTCTCGAAGCCGCCCTCGTCGGCCATGCGTGCCAGTTCGAGCAGATTGCTCTTGACCTTCGACATCGGGATGTCGGGCGAGAAGCGCTCCATGGTCAGCGAAACGGCGAATTTCATGTCGGTCTCCCCAGTGTGTCGGGTTGGTCAGCGAAGGCGGATAATGAAGGGGTCCTGCATGGCGCCGGAGTAGTCGATGACGACGTTCTTCAGGCGCGAGAACTCCTCCATGGCGTCGAAGCCGCCGCGCCGGCCGTAGCCGCTCTCCTTGAAACCGCCATTGGCGGACATGAAGGAGGAAGCGCGATAGGTGTTGATCCAGACCGTGCCTGCCTCGACATTCCTGGCAAAGCGCAGCGCGCGGTTGATGTCGCGCGTCCAGATGCCGGAGGCGAGCCCATAGCGCGTGTCGTTGGCGAGCCGGATCATCTCGTCTTCCGACGAGAACGGCATGACGCCGACGACCGGACCGAACAGCTCTTCCTGCATGAAGTCCATGCTGTTGTCGGTATCGGCCATCACGGTCGGCTCGAAATACCAGCCGCCGGCAAGCTCGGCCGCTTGCGGCCGCCTGCCGCCGGCCGCGATGCTGGCGCCCTGGCGCACACCCGAGGCGACATATCCTTCCACCTTGGCAAGCTGCGCCGACAGCGCCAGCGGACCGATGTCGGTTTCTTCCAGCGTCGGCAGCCCGACCCGCACGCGCCTCGTGCGCTCGACCAGCGCCTCGACGAAGCGATCGTAGACGCTGGCCTCGACGAAACAGCGCGAACCGGCGACGCAGGTCTGTCCCGCCGCCGCAAAGACACCGGATACGACGCCGTTGACGGCATGGTCGATGTCGACATCACCGAAGACGACATGCGGCGACTTGCCGCCGAGTTCCATCGAGCAGGGAACGAGATTCTGCGCCGCGTTGGTGGCAATCCGCCGGCCGGTCACGGTCGACCCGGTGAAGACCAATTTGGCGATGCCCGGATGCCGGGTCAGCGGGTCGCCGGCCACAGCACCCGTGCCGGTGACGACATTGACGACGCCGGCCGGGAAGCCGGCTTCCATGATCAGCTCGGCCAGAGCGAGTGTGGAAGCACTGGCATGCTCGGACGGCTTGACGACCACCGTGTTGCCGAGCGCCAGGCATGGCGCCAGCGTGCCGGCGAGCAGCATCAGCGGCGAGTTCCACGGCGTGATCATGCCGACGACGCCGATCGGCTCGCGCAGGTTGAAGTTCAGCATGTCGAGCTTGTTGACTGGAATGGTGTCGCCAAGCAGCTTGTCGGCCATGCCGGCGAAATAGGTGTAGCTGTCGGGCATGGCGCGCATCTGCGCCCGCATTTCCTTGAGCAGCTTGCCATTGTCGCGTGTCTCGATCAGCGCCAGCTCATCGGCGTGCTCCATCACCATTTCCGCCAGCCGACGCACGAGCTTGCCGCGATCGGTCTGGGTCATGCGCCGCCAGGCTGGAGCGGCGAAAGCGGCGCGCGCGGCCTCGACAGCCGCGCCGACATCCTCGGCGCCGGCCTCGGCAAACTGGTACCAGGGCTTGCCGGTGGTCGGGTCGAAGCTGTCGATATACTGCCCGCCGTTCGGCGCCACGAACGCGCCGTTGATGAACAGGTTCTGGCGCGAGCCTTCGAGCGATGCAATCGTCGTTTTCATGCTGTCTGTCCTGGGAGATTCATTATTCGGACGCGGCCTGCGTCCACGATTGCGACTGGCCGTCGATCATGGCGACGCGACCGCCGTCACCGGTGTCGATGTAGATGCCGAAGCGCTTGTCCTGCCGCTCGCGCGCATAGCGGCGCAGCATGGCGCGTAATTCATGCGTGGCGATCCGCTCATAGGGCAGCGCGTCGACGGAAAAGAAGGCATGGCCGTCGGCAAGCGCGGCTTCGGCACTCTCGCGGCTCAGTTCGGCGCGGTAGATCAGATAGCCGGGGTCGCTGTCGGCGACGTCGAACACCGAATAGAGGAAGGTATTTTCAGGAACGAGGCTCAGCGCCTCGCCGCCGTCCAGCACAAGCTGGCTGTCGGCCTTGCGGCGCCGCGCCGTCGGCAGCACCCAGCTGCCCTTGCCGTCGGCGCACAGGAGGATGCGGTCCCCCGCTTCGACGAGATAGCCGATGATCATATCCTGCGAGGCGAGCCAGCCGGCCGGCAGCGGATCCTTCACGCTGGCGTAGCGGCCGCGGCAAAATCCGAGCGGCGCCGACGGGCTCGTCCCAAAGGCCTGGACCTGACCGATCAGGATGATGTGGTCGCCGGCCTCGATGCGGTTGTGAACGGTGCAGTCGAACCATGTCAGGCTGTCGGTGAGGACCGGCGCGCCGGTGTGGGCGCTGTCATGATTGACCGACTGGAATTTGTTCGCCGCCTTGGAGGCGAAGACCGATGAAACATCGACCTGCCCCTCATGCAGGAAATTAACCGCGAAAGCGCTCGTTTCATTGAATGCCGGAAAGCTTGCCGCCGACTTGCCGACACAGACCAGAAGCAACGGCGGGTCGAGCGAGACGGAGGTGAAGGAGTTGGCGGTCATGCCGCGCGGCTTGCCGTCGCTGTCGCGCGTCGTGATGACTGTGACCCCCGTGACGAAAGTTCCGAAGGCACGACGCAAGGCGATCGGGTCGATCGTCCTTTGTGCTACAGCGTCCGCCATTGCCTTCCTCCACATTTCTGGGACGGAGGCTAGGCAGGGGCCGGCAGCGGTTCTTCCTCAGATCTATAGGAAGGAGTTGGCAACCGGCTGCTGCCATCCCGAGTAAGCAGATGCACGGCAGGTCCGCGCCTGGCGGGACCGCCCCAGCGACGGCAATGACGCGATGAAATGGCTCTAGCGGGTTTCAGGCAACCGGCTGTCGATGATGCCGCTGAGGCGGATCGCCAGTTCGGCCGCGAAGCGTTGTTCGGGCGTGTCGAGCTTGATCCCGAACAGCTCTTCCATGCGCGACAGGCGATAGCGCAAGGTGGTGACATGCAGCCCCATCGCATCGGCGCAAGCCTGGCTGCGGCAACCTTCGCGCAGATAGGCAAACAACGTGTCCAGATAGGGGGTGTGGTGCTCGCGATCATGCGCAATCAAGGCGCCGACGCTCTTGTCAACGAAGTTGCGCACATCAGGCACATCGGCGGCAGCGACCAGCATCGGCAGCGGGCCAAAATCCTGGCCGGCGAAAACGCCGGTGCGTCCGAAAGATCGGCCGATGCGGATCACGCGGCGGCAACGCTCCCAGGCGGTGGAATAATCGGCCAGCAAGGCGCAGATTTCGGAAACCAGCACCGCCGGCTCACGTCCGAAATGGCGGCCAAACTCCGCAGCGATTGTGTTGGGCAATTTCGTCAGGCGAATGCTCTCCCGGTTATCGCCCACCACGAGACAGACAAGACCGCCTTCTAGGGCGATGAGGGTGCCCGCCACGCCCGCCTGGTCCAACAGCCGGACAAGGGTATGATGGGGGTCGGCCAGACCACCGCCGCCGTGCTTGGCCGCGTCGGCGTAGTCGACGACAATCAGCCTTTGCGGTACGGTCAGGTCAAGCCCCAGCCGCCGTGCCCGGTTGACGATATCCGCCTCGTCACGCCAGCGTCGTTCTACGACTTCCAGGAAAAGCTCGGTCAGCGATCTGGTCTCGAAGCGGAAGCGGACGAAGCTGCGCATCATCTGCACGCTGAGCGCGAATTTGGCGCTGTCGAGCAGCATCTGGTCGAGTTGGCCCGATTGCTGCGGCGTCGGAAAAATCATGAGCGCGCCAACCACTTCGTCATCGATTGTGAGCGGCTCTACGCGCACCGAAAGCTTGAGCCGATGCTTGCCGTCATCAACGAACAAAGTCTCCTCCTGGCGCGCTTCCGACGCGCCGCGCGCGACCTTGACGATCTGCCGGTTGAGCGCGCCGCCAACGGCCTGGCGCCAGGCCGCGGCATCAAAATGCGCTTCGCTCGGCGAGCGGCCAGCCACGACCAGGTTGGCGTGGAAATCAATGACCACGACCGCATTGGGTAACAGCTCGCCGACCTTGTCGGCGAGTGAGACCACCGATCCTTCCGACAGAGCCTGCTGCAGAAGCGAGGTGTGCGCCAACAAGGCGCGCTGCAGACGCTCGCCTGCTTGCTTTTCCTGGCGCAGGCGATGCTGCTTCTCCACCGCTATCTCGCCCAAATGCACGATCATGCCAATGAACGCGATATCCTCGGCACTCACTTCGGTGATTTCGCGCGAGACCACGGTCAGCACCATTGGCCGGCCGTCGTCGTCGACGCAGTTCATCGGCATGACGAGCACGCTGCGATAGTCGCGCTCGAACGCCTCCCGGCGATAGCCAGGAAACTCCTCGGACACACGCGCATCCCTGATATAGACCGGCTCGTTCCGGTTGAGCGCGACAATCGACGGACTGGTCGCCAATTCCCAGCGGTCAGGCAAACTGCGTTGAATGAGCGTGGGGTCATGGCGCACGATGACATAGGCGTGGCCATGCGGCGCATCGATGCTCATGATCGAGCCCAGCGTCCATTTGGCATGGCGGCAGGCTGCCAGCACGAGGTCTCGCAACACGGACTGGAGATCGCCACCCGAGTTGATGAGGCTGGCGGCGTCCCGCAAAGAGAGAATTTGAGACTCGTGGTCCACGCCCGGTCTTCCGCCTCGCGAAGGGCCAATTTAAGCCGTCGCGGATATATGAACGCTACACCGCTTCCAAGCGGGGTGCACGTCGATTTTTCCTACGAACCGGAGGAATACCCGTCCGCTAGATCCGATTAGGCTTGGCTTCCATCAACAGGGCCCAAAATCATGGAATTGCGAAAAGTCTGCACCTTCATCGAAGAAGTGCACATCGAAGGCGGCAAGGCCGGCGCCAGGCCGGTAAGATCGATCGTCGTCGCCGCTGTCCTGCGCAATCCATGGGCGGGGCGCGGTTTCGTCGAGAACCTGCGGCCGGAGATTGTCGCTATCGCACCCCGTTTGGGACATGAGCTCACGCAACGCGTGCTCGAACTCATGCCTGCCGAGCGCATCGAGAGCTACGGCAAGGCCGCCGCCGTTGGGGTCGCTGGCGAGATCGAACACGCTTCCGCCATGATCCACACGCTGCGCTTCGGCAATGTGTTTCGCGATGCCGTCGGCGGCACGACCTATCTCGAATTCTGCAACACGCGCAACGCGCCGGGCGCGCTTCTGTCATTGCCGATGATGCACAAGAGCGAGAACGGCCGCCGCTCGCATTTCATCACAGCCAACTTCCAGATCGCCGATGGACCGGCCGCCGACGAAATCGTCGTAGCCATAGGCGCGGCGGATGGCGGCCGCCTCCATCCGCGGATCGCGGATCGTTTTCAGGACATGAAGGAGATGGAGCAGGAAGCAGCGATGTGATGGTTGCGCGGCATTCCTGCTCGGTCGTTGATGATGTCAAGTTCGCGATTGGCGCGGCTGTTAAACGGCGGACATGAGGCGCAAACAGCCATTCGCTTCATGATTGACCGTAACCGTCGGCTTGAAAACAGCGTAAGAAATTGGGCAGCGCGGCCGGCGGGACTTGTCAGTGATGGCGCCTTCGCGCGTGCAGCAATTGGCGAGAGCCGCGCTCGACCATCTTCAGCCCGTCGCGCACGAGGCTGCGTCTGGTAAAACGCCGGGTCGTGCCAGTCGGCGGCGTTGACCAGCCGACGGCCGAACAAGGCGGTTGCGACTTCTAAATGGGATGCCTGTTCCTCGCGACCGTCCAAGCATCGCAGCATGTGACCAAGGCGCCGACGCTGGACAGCGGTCAACCTGGCATCGGGAAGGTTGGGCGTGTGGATCGAGCGGATGAACCGTTCGATTGCCTGGAGCCGGTCAAGCGCCATTTCGTCGCGTGGGATCGCAGCAGCCATCGGTTCGCCTGGCTGCGCGTCGCCGAGAAACGCCAGTTGCGTGACGAGCTCTACGCACAGGCGCAACGTCGAAAGATCGCTGGCCGGTCAAAGATGACGAAGCAGCAACTGGAGAATGCCTTGGGCATCTCGTGAAATCCTCAAACCAGAGGCGTCGCGTCCGCGTTGATCAATCAAAGGGCCGACGTCTCTGACGCTCGAGCAATCATTCTGATCTGCTTGAACCGGCCTTTCTCGACCACGTGCAAGGCCGTCATCGCGGCGCCATTGTCCTGCCTGGCATCCCATTTGACGACGTCTGGGTATGCAATACCGCGATATTGGCTTTGCCGGAGCGCCGATATCACGCCCTCTCGGCTAAGCCGGTTTCCGCGCTGGGCCAGCCTTATGGCTTCGATCAACTGTGCCGTAGCATCGTAGCAGTTGACGGCATAGTTCCTCAGCGGACCGAAGCGATCCGCGTAGCGTTGAGCGAAATCCCGCGACCCTTGAACGACACCGATTTCCGGACAGGCTGAAAGGACGAGGACGCCCTCATCCTGCTCGGCCGCGTCCCCGGCGGGTTCGAGGAAATTCCAGCCATCCCAGCAACCGTCCCCGGTCGCGAGCAAATGCCGTAGCTTCGCCGCCCGCATTGCCTTCAGCAACGCCGCGCCCTCGAATGTGCCGCCGTAGAACACCAGATCGATGTTCTTGGGAAAGCTTCCGACCAAGCCGCCAAACTCGGTGGTTCCTTCCTCAACAGCGATGTCCTGCACGACAGTCCCTCCGCGGCGCCGATAGGCATGGACAAATTCGTCGGTCATGCTGTGTCCGTAAACGGTGTTGGTTCTGACCACGACAGCGCGCCGTTTCCTCATCTCGGCGGCCAGATGGTCTGATATGGCGGACGCGGTGACGTCGTCTCGGTTTGTAAAGCGGAACACGTTGTCCCAAACCGAATCCGTCAACGTCGGATTGGAAACGATGGGTGAAATCAGCGCCAATGACGCATCGCAATAGCGCTGCGCCACGGCGAGCGTGACGTTGCTGTTGTAGTGTCCGACTATGCCCAGCACCCTCTCATCGGCGATCAAGCTTGACGCGACCTTGGCGCCCTCGGCCTCGTCGCCTTTGTCGTCGCGCCGGATCGCCTCAAACAAGATATCGTCGGCTACACCGTTGGTATCCTCGACCGCCAGTTGAACTGCCTGTGCCATCTCGATCCCGAGATCGGCAGGCCGTCCCGTGAGCGGGGCGACGACCCCGATCCTTAACCTTTTGCGATCGCCGTTGCCGTTTTTCGTGGCGTCGACCATGAGCCGGCCTCCTTGTGAGTGGGATTTCGGTTGGCAACGAGCAGGCAAGCCACGGAAGCGATAACTAGAAAGGCTCCGATCACCGTGGTTGCGGTGACCTCTTCGCCAAGAAATGCCCAGCCGAGGAACATCGCAATCACGGGATTGACGAATGTGTAGGTCGCGACAAGAGCGGGCGAGATTTTCTTGAGCAGCCAGGAGTACGAACCGAACGCCACCACCGTGCCGGCGAGCGTGAGGTAGCTCCAGCCAAGGAAGGATGACAGGGAAATCCCCATCAGCGCGCCAATCTGTTCGCCGCGCAACGCGCTCAACAGCATCAGTGCCACGCCGCCGGCGATCAATTCCCGGCCGGCTAGTGCTATCGACGAACCCTTGTTGTTGTGGCCTTCAGCGATGAGTGTACCAAGCGCCCAAGAGGCGGACGCCATCAGCAGGAGCAGGATGTCGGACAGCTGGAGCGCGGCGGGACCGGCAACGCTGCGCCATGCGACAAGGGCGACTCCGAGCAAGCCGGGGAGCAGCAGCAAAATGGTCCTGACAAGAGACTGGTCCGATCTGCCGAGGATGCTTCTGCCGACGATGATCCAGAATGGGATCGTCGCCAGGAGAAGTGCCGCAAGGCCGGACGGCATGCGTTGCTCGGCATAGGCCAAAACACCGTGACAGCCGACGAAAAACAACACGCCACAAAGGCTTGCGCGGATCCAGCACCGGATGGAACCGCCGTCGTCGGCCTTGGCCTTCGAATACGCCAGCAGGATTGCTCCGCCGACAATCGAGCGCGTGCCCATCAGCGCAAATGGCGGGATGGTTTGGACGGCGACCGCGAGTGCCAGATATGTCGAGCCCCATATGACATATATGGCGCCAAATCCGCACACGATCGCAAGCTTGTCTCTTGAAGAACCGGTCATCGGATTTTATAACCATCTAGCAGGTTAGACAAGGTTAAGCGTCATGAGCCCGATTGGTTCCACCACCTCTCCAAAATCAAATGGCGCGCGCGCCGCGGAGCACCACCTGGCGAACGAGGATCTGGCGATACGTTTCGTGAACACGGCGGCCTGGAGATTGCGTTCGGACGTTGAAGAGCGGCTACCCAACCCGGAAGCTCTGCTGGACTGGTTTCATGCCAACGACCTGATTTCCCGCGGCGAAAGAACGGCGCTGCAGCGGGCCTGGAAATCCGACGTCGAGGCTGCACACTCCTTCTATGAGAGCGCTGTCGCTTTGCGCGAACTGATCTACAATCTGTTGATTGCGCGGATCGGTGGCCAGACGCCGCGCACCAAAGACCTTGAGGCCTTCAATGATTTCCTGGCTGCTGGTGGAGCGGGAGCAAGCCTCGTTTGGCGCGCAGGCGACTACGGTTGGCGCGCGACAAAGGGCCTGGCGAGCGTTCTAACTCCGATCACCCTGTCGGCTGTTGAGCTGCTGACCGGGACCCGCTCAGGCAAAGTCAGGCAGTGTCAGGATGATAGAGGGTGCGGCTGGCTTTTTGTCGACGAGAGCAGAGCCCAGAACCGCCGATGGTGCTCGATGGGAGATTGTGGAAATCGAGCGAAGGCGCATCGCCACTATCACCGAGCAAAGGGGCACGCCCTAAAGGCAAATTAGCCGACCTGCTCGACCGAAAGCGTCCCTGCCGGTAAAGGCTTGATCAGAGATTTGGCGGAGACCGATGGATCGAGCCAGGCAGCCCAGTCTTTCCTCTCGAGGATGACGATCTGCCGGTCGTGATACGGGGCAATGTCGGGACCGGGTTCCATCGTGAGCATGGTGAACGCCTCTCCGACATCACTGGTCTCGCGCCAGATCCCGGCGATGCAGAAGATCGGCTCGTCGCGCTTGGTGAAGAGCCATTTGTCCTTGCGCTTTTGCCTTTCTGCGCCGGGTCGGTGAACTCGTAAAAGCCATCGGCAGGGATCAGGCAACGGTTCGAGGCGAACTCGCGGCCGTCCGAGCGGAAGTTGTAGACCGGCCGCTTGTTTTGTCCGGGCCAACTCCACCGGCGCTGAACCAGGTCGGCCTCGCTGTTCGCACCATTGACCCCGCGGATGATCGGCCCCGGATCCGTTATCTTGATATCCTCGCGCGCCTCAATGTTCGGCGCGCCTTCGCTGAAGCATATCTTGATCTTGAGATCGGCGAAGTCCCCGACGATCGAGGCGACGTCCACCATCAGCCGATAGTCATTGCACATGTTTCACCCGTTTCTCGGCGTTGCGCGGCAATAGGGTTCCTGTTATGTTCTTTTGGCTATGAGTGCAAGAGTTTTCGATTCCGACGCACCGCTCTACGAACGCCGCATCATCATAAGACGCTATGGCGGCGATGTTGAGATGCTTGAATTGCCATGGGGTCTCCAACCCAGGGAACCCGGCGGGCGACCTTTCACGGTCGTACGCGCAGAGGACCGATCGTTCCCGAGCCATCGCTGCCTGGTGCCGGCGTCCGAATTCCGGCATCGCAGCCAGGGAAAGAACTACAGCTTTCGCCTCGCAAACGGTGATTGGTTCTATTTCGCCGGCATCTGGCGGCCAGCGACCCGCGATTGGCCGGAAGCCTACGCAATCCTGACGATCCAGGCCAACGACGATATTGCGCCCTACCATGAGCGCCAGATGGTAGTGCTGCGCCGGGACGAACGCGCGGCTTGGCTCGACATGACGCAGCCCGAACACGAGGTCCTTCGTCCCCTTCCAGGTGCAAGCTTTGCGATTTCGCGTCTGCGCCAGGGTCGCAGACAGGCTGAATTTGCGATCTGAAGATTGTAGGATCCGGAAGCACGAACCTTACACCCTGGCGAAATGACATTGCAGGCAAATGGCCCCTGAACGCGGCGCTGGCCCGCGCAAGATCATCCATGTCGACATGGATGCGTTTTACGCTTCGGTCGAACAGCGCGACAATCCGGAACTGCGCGGCAAGCCGCTTGCCGTCGGTGGGGCCGCGGCCCGCGGCGTGGTCGCGGCCGCAAGCTATGAGGCCCGCGCGTTCGGCGTTCGCTCCGCCATGCCTTCGGTCACGGCAAAGCGCAAATGCCCCGAACTGATCTTTGTACCGCCCCGCTTCGAGGTATACCGGGCGGTTTCGGCCCAGATCCGCGACGTGTTCGCCGAGCACACCGATCTCATCGAGCCGCTTTCGCTCGACGAAGCCTACCTCGACGTCACGGAGAACCGGTTCAATATTCCTGCGGCCTCAACGATCGCAGAGCTGATCCGGGCAAAGATCCTGGAGGTAACCGGGCTGACTGCTTCCGCCGGCATCTCCTACAATAAATTCCTCGCCAAGATGGCCTCCGACCAGAACAAGCCTAATGGCCAGTTCGTCATCACGCCACGCCATGGGCCAGCCTTCGTGGAGGCTCTGCCAGTCAAGAAATTTCACGGTGTCGGCCCCGCGACAGCCGCGAAGATGGAAGCGCTCGGTATCGAGACCGGCGCCGATCTCAGGGAAAGGTCGCTTGTCTTCCTGCAACAACATTTCGGAAAGTCCGGGCTCTGGTACTATCAGATCGCGCGCGCCATCGACGAGCGCGCCGTCGAACCGGATCGGCCGCGCAAATCAATCGGCGCGGAGGACACTTTCGCAGCCGATATCGTCGAGCTCGATGCATCGCTCGCCGAACTTAAGCCGTTGATCGCCAAAGTCTGGGGATACTGCGAAGGCAAAGGCATCCGCGGCCGAACCGTCACGCTGAAGGTCAAATTCGCCGACTTCCAGCAGATCACGCGCAGCCGCACGGTGGCGATGCCGATCGAGCTTCGTGATTTCGAGGAGCTCGCGGCCGATCTCCTGAGGTCGGTATTCCCCGTGCGGAAAGGCATCCGCCTGTTGGGCATAACCCTGTCGTCGCTAGGCGATGTGTCGCCGTCGGATCAACGACAACTTCGGTTCGAGGTGTAGCGCTGCCTCTCAGGCCGGACGCAGAGAATCACCGGCCGCAACTTGTCCGGATCATCGCTCGTGCGGATCGATCTCGCGGACGATCTGGGAGACCTCTCCTTCATATTCGTCGGCCCGCACGACCGTGAGTGTTCCGTCGCCGGCGCGGAAGATGACGATGCTGACCATCAGGCTGGTGGCGAGGCTGAAGGCGAAGGCGTTGGCTTCTACGAGGGACATTTTTCCGGCTCCTGTTCTGGAAGCGGGGAGCGATCCCCGCGTGACAGGCGCCCGATGTGTCCGGCCGAGGGCCGCAATCACCGTGAAGGCAACGCCGAAACGGCGGCACGCTTCGCGTAGTCCGACCCTTTACGGGTTGATGACGTCAGGCCCTCGGACCGGACCAAGGAATTGCGCCGACAAACGCGGCGATCGGTTCCCTGTCCTCCATTCCAGGACGAGATGAGATGTGAACCTTGTGATCCGCCGCCCCGCGTTCGTCGACGCCAGATCGTCAGGAGCAGCCGTCCGATCAACGCGCCGAGAGCGACTGAAAGCAGAGCGAATGACTTGAGACGATTGGGATTGTGCCGCCGTCACGCGGCGCCGAACTTCATCACCGGGATGCCGAGCCTGCGGGCCTTGTCGGCGAGGTTGTCCTGAATGCCGGAGCCGGGAAAATGAATGACGCCAATCGGCAAGGTGTCCAGCATGGCGTCGTTGCGCTTGAAGGGCGCGGCCTTGGCATGCCTGGTCCAGTCTGGCTTGAAGGCAATCTGTGGCACCTTGCGACTGTGAGCCCATTTGGCCGCGATCAGCTCGGCACCTTTTGGCGATCCGCCGTGCAGCAGGACCATTTCCGGATGCTTGCCATGGACCTGGTCGAGCTTGGCCCAGATCAGCCGATGATCGTTGAAATCGAGCCCGCCCGTGAAGGCGACTTTCGGTCCGGGAGGCAAGAGCACCTGAGCGTCTGCATGCTTCCTCGCGGCAACGAAGTCCCGGCTGTCGATCATTGCCGCGGTCAGATTGCGATGGTTGACGACAGAGCCCGAACGCGGGCGCCAGATCGAGTGGGTCTGACGATCGTAATGCTCGGCGGCCTGATCGCGCATCAATTCGAAAGCGTTTCGGCGTTCAAGCAGCGTCTGACCTTGGGCGATCAGTTGTTCGAGTTCGACGGACTTGACCTCGGACCCATCCTGTTCGCGCTGCAGCCGTTGCTGGCCAAGCTCGTTCTCATCGAGCTCGCGTTCGATCCGCTTGGTCGCGCGATGGAACAGATTGACTGTACCCCAAAGCAGCTCGTCGAGGTCGGGCTCAAGGCGTGTGTCGGCCATCGCCATCACGAGAGCGTCGAACATGTCGGCGATGCTGGCTGCCACGACCCGACCTTCGGGAAGTGGGCGAGGGTCGGGTTCGTCGTCGAAGGGACGGTAGCCGTAGAGCTGAAGCTCCTGAAGGACGTGGTCGATGGGTGATGATGCGTGCTGTGGCTCGAAGTCGGTATCGTGCTCGGTGCTCATGGCGGCTTGCCTTCGTGGATCGGCCGCGCCCATCGCGGCCTTCATGGCGACGAAGGCGATGGACGATCTGGACTTGCACCCGCAGCGTCAGCGCAGGGCCGGAACGGAAGTGGAGGATGGCGAAGCCCGGCTATTTTGCCTCGCGATGGAAAGGCCCGAAGACGGGGCCCCGCGCGCCCCGCCGCGTGGGGGGCAAGGGCCGCCGGAAAATAGCCGGGCGCAGCCATTGCCTGTCCGGACCGGCCGGCGCCCGATCGCCCTCTTGAAGGCCGTGGGCCGGCCCTCGCCGAGCGAAGATCCACCCGCGCACGCGAGCCACGCATCGCTGGCACGGCCCCTTCTCCCCTTTCCGGTCAGGCCGCCAGCGTCATGAAGCGTTCGACATCCTGTGGCGCGATCTGAACGCGCAGGATCCCCCTCAGCGCATCGGCGCCGAGCAGACGCAGATCCTCGTTGAAGTCGCCAAGTTTCGGCGTCAGAACCATCGCGTCGATACCGGCCGCGCTGGTGCGTTCAATCAGGGTTGCCACTGCTGCGTCGCCTGCCGGATCATTGTCGCGGGCGATGTAGAGCCGCCGCAATGTGTCTGGGAACAGGATTGCGGACAGATGCGCCGCCGATAGCGCGGCGAGTGCCGGCATGGCGGGCAGGACGGTCCGCAGCGACAGCATGGTTTCGATGCCTTCTCCGGCGGCCATGACATCACGGCAGCAGCCGAAGCGGACAGCGTGACCGAGCAGTCCGCCCATGGCTCGTCTTGGCGTGTCGATCGGAGCGCGGCCGAGATGAGCCTCGCTGAACCCGCCCGGATCGAGCCAGGTGCGGTGGGCGCCAGTGAGCTTGCCTTCGAGGTCGGTGACCGTCGCGATCATTGCCGGCCATGTATCGGTCGGGCCGCTCTCCGGACGGTAATAGCAGCGCGGATGGAACCGAAGGCTCCCGGTTTCATGCAAAGCTGTAATCGCGCGTCCACGCAGATACGTCTCCACAAGCGTACCTGGTATCGGCTGCGACAAGGAGACGAGCCGCCGCGCCGCATCGGTAGAGCCGACCGCAGCGGGAACGGCTTGCTCCCGCCGATCCTTTGGTTCGTTCGTCGTCAGGGGCATCGACAGAAAGGTGCGCGCCTCGTCGCAGACGTCCTTGAAATCGACAAGGCCAAGCGATTCCCCAATGACGTCCAGAAGGTCGCCATGCTCGCCGGTGGCGGCGTCGGTCCATTTCCCGGCGGCGCCCTTGCCGGAATCCGATCCCTTGAGCCGGACAAACATCGAGCGCCCCGGTGCATTGCGGGCGTCGCCAACCAGCCAGTAGCGGCCCTGGCGGCGACCATTGGAAAGGTAGCGGCGGCAAACCGCCTCCGCCCGCTGGGCGAGACGGCTTGCCAGTTCGGATGCATCGCGAGGTGGCATCAGCTAGCCTCCCTCTCGCTGATGCGCTGTATCGGATGACGCTCGATGATCTTGGCGAGCACCGCAGGCCCGCTTGCGTCCGTGGGGACGAACATGCGCAGCTTCCAGGATATGATCTCGTGGAAAAGCCCGTAGGCCGTCAGCCGCACGCGCATGGTGTCGGTGAAGCCCGACAGCTCGATGCGATTGGCGCCCATGACGCGGACGCGGCGCAGATGAAGCCCTTCGGGGAGGTCGAGCATCGTTCGTCCGCCCGCAAGGCCGTTGAAGGCATCTTGTGCCGTCAGCGTGCTGACGCCGGTTGCGAGCGCGCCGGCGGCCCGTGCGGCCGAAACCCTGCGTCCGATGATGCGCTCCCCATCGTCGGTCTGGAGTCGGTAGACCCGGCTCGACTCGTTTGGAAGTCGCTTCCAGATCGGCAGCAGCAGCCCCGCGACGCGCAGGTGCGTGTTCGGCGCCGAAAGTTCCGCATGGTAGCTGCGGCCCGTCCCGCCGGCATCGCTGAACACCAGGATGCGCTTGACGTCATCCATGAAGGCCTGCGTCTCAGCGAGATTGGCCGAGGTGGCGCGGCCCTCGACCATCAGGCGTTCGCCCTTCCTGACGATGCGTCGGGACCGGCCCGTCACCTCCGCGACCATGTCCGTGCCGAAGCGCTGGACGATCTGGTCGAGTGCGCCAGGGACCGGTGGCAAGCTCGCCAGCTTCTCGATCAGGGCCGTGCGGCGCGCTACCGCCTCGCGGCTTTCAACGGGCTGGCCGTCGCGAAACACCGGCCTCGACGACAGGTTCCCTTCCGAATCCGTGAAGGGTTCGTAGAGTTGAACCGGGAAGGAATGCTCCAGGTAATCGAGCACATATTCGCGCGGCGTGATGTCGACGCGGACATCGTTCCATTCCTGCGTCGGCCTGCGTTCCATCAGCGCCTCGCCGGTGGAGACGATCTGAATGACGGTCGAATGCCCCGACTGGAGATCCTGCTCGATCGAGCGGGTCAGCGTCGGCGTCTTCATCGATGTCAGCAGGTGACCGAAGAAGCGCTGCTTGGCGCTTTGGAAGGCCGAGCGCGCGGCGGACTTGGCCTGGCGGTTCAACGTGCCGCTGTCGCCGGTGATGTTGGCGGCCTGCATGGCCGCGTCGAGATGGTTGTGAATGACAGCAAAGGCGCCGTAGATGCGCCGCTGTTCAGGCGTCAGTTCATGCTCGACCAGTTCGTACTCGACCCCGTCGAAGGAGAGCGAGCGTGCCGTATAAGGGCCAAGCGCACGAAGGTCCCGGGCGAGCACCTCCATTGCCGCCACGCCACCCGCCTCGATCGCCTCGACGAACTCCGCTCGGGTCGAGAACGGAAAGTCATCGCCACCCCAGAGGCCAAGCCTTTGGGCGTAGGCTAGATTGGCGACGGTGGTCGCGCCGGTGGCGGAGACATGGACGACACGGGCGCCAGGCAAAGCATGCTGCAGGCCCAAGCCGGCGCGGCCTTGCTGTGAGGGCGCGACATCACCACCCTCTCCCTTGCCGCCGCCGGCATTCTGCATGGCGTGCGCCTCGTCGACTATGAGCACTCCGTCGAAATCCGAGCCCAACCATTGGACGATCTGCCTGACGCGCGAAACCTTCTCGCCACGGTCGTCGGAGCGTAGCGTGGCATAGGTTGTAAACAGGATGCCTTCGGGAAGCGTGATGGTGCGCCCTTGCGCGAAGCGCGAGAGCGGCGTGACGAGCAGACGCTCCATACCGAGTGCGGCCCAGTCGCGCTGCGCATCCTCAAGCAGGTTGGGAAGCACACGCAGGGCTGCCGCGTAGACTGGTGCGGCTGGATCGACAGGGGCAGCGGCGGAAGCGATCGGGTTCCCGGTTATTGTCGGAGACAAGAAGTTCATCGGAGATCCTCCAGAGAGCGAGACCGGGAAAAGCCCATCGGCGCTCTCTCTGACCGAACGGGCTCAACCGTCCCGGCCTGACACTCACTCTCACCACAGTACGCAAAAAACGCCCGGCACCCTTGCGAGAGCCGGGCGAAAGCCGTGGGAGAAAAAGGCCTATTCGGTGGCGTCTAGCTGTTTTTCTTCCTGGTCGACCAAAGCGACATTATTGTCTCCTGCCAGGAACTCAGGCAGAGTTTCATCTTCGTCGCCAGCGTTGGTGTCGACTGCTCCGACATCGCCGTCGGCAAACCGCAGAGGCTCGGGCAGCCAGCCACTATCGGCGAGCAGGCGTTCGGCTTCCTTGGCCATGTCGCCCTTCTTGAGGTGATCGATGAGCTGGGAGGCGGCCTCGCCAGCTCCCTCGCGAACGGCTTCGAGGATACGTGACTTGGTGACGCGGCCGAGATAGTTGCCGACAGTGGGGCGCCATCCGGCGTCGATCATATCGAGCCGAACTGCCCGCGCCAGGCGATCGGCATCCGCAAGGCGCTGCTGGACGCCATGCGTCGAGATGGCGCCATTTCCGTAGCGATCAGCCCTTTCGTAGAGCGCGTTGACGCCAAAGGATGCGCAATGCGCGAACAGCTCACTTTGCTCGGCGCCCGTCAGTGCAGAGAGGGTCTTCCAAAGGTCGGCGACGTCACCTGGAAGACGCTTTTCCCAGGCATCGTGGCGGGCTTTGATCGAGCGCGCATAAATCGTATCCCGAAGCCCTTCGGACTGGACCGGAAAGACCGCGCCGCGGACAAAGACTTCCATCGCCGCGCCTTGCGCGCTGTAGCGAGAGAAAGTGTCACGGACGAATTTGTAAAGCACGGCTAGAAAAGCGGTTGCCGGGTCGTTCGCGAGCTTGTCTCGCAGAGCCAGCGTGCGATCTGCGGTCAGTTCCATGATGAGCCGATCCGGCAATGGCTTGATGCCATCCTCCTCCTCATCATCCGGGTCGACCGGCCGGCCACCGATGGTGATGACGGCCCGCTGATTAGAGCCTGTGGCCGAAACGCCGGATCCGTCGATGCCGGGATCGTTGTCGCCCTCCGGTGTCACGGGCGCCTCATCCTGCGGCTTCACATAGCCGCGCTCCACGAGGGGCGCGCCGTCCGTATCGATGCTGACGAGGACACCCGCACGTGCGATTTCCGCGGGATCGAAGCGAACGGGGCGCGCCTCGATCGATTTGATCGCCGTTTCGATCTCGCCAAACCGCTGGTCGACCTCATCCGGCAACTCGTTGGCCTCCTCGTACTGCGCCTGAAGCTTCTCGAACTCGTCACGCAGCGCAGCCAGCGTGGCCTGCTCGTCGCTGGCGAGGGCGATCGGCGTACTCTCGAGCTCGCGCAAACCGTTTGTCGCGCCATAGGGAAAACTCACGGCGATTTCGATCCACTTCCAGCCTTCGCTGGCGATTTCGTCGGCCATCATCTGCAGCTTCTCGGTGACCAGCCGTTCAAGCAGCGGGACGTCCTGCAGCCACCCGCCATCGTCCGACTGGAAAAGATCGCGCAGCACTTCGCCGCCCGCCGCCTCATAGCGCTCCAGACCGACGAACACGGCCCGCTTGTCGGAGGCACGCACGGTGTTCTCGGTCAGCATGCGACGGATCTGGTATGGCTCCTTCGACCAGCTGTTCTTGATCGCCTCCCAGACCTGCTCCTGTCTGGCGTGGTCGTTGCTGACGGCGAATGCTTCAAGTTGGGCGATCGTCATGCCATCGTCGGCGTATATCTCAAGAAGCGCCGGCGACAATTCAGCGAGCTTGAGGCGCTGTTTTACCACGCTTGTCGAGATGAAGAACGCGGCTGCGATCTCCTCCTCCGACATGCCCTTGTCGCGCATGTTCTTGAACGCGCGGTATTGGTCGAGAGGGTGAAGCGGGGCGTGTTCAATGTTCTCGGCAAGGGAGATCTCCTCGGCCGCGATCGGCCCGGACGAATTGCCGACGACACAGGGAATGGACGCAGTCTTCGCGAGGCGCTTCTGGTTCACAAGCATCTCAAGCGCGCGATAACGGCGCCCTCCGGCGGGAACTTCGAACATTCCGGTCTCCTTGCCCCCGGCATCGAGCACGGGACGAACATGAATGCTTTGGATGAGACCGCGGCGCGCGATCGAGGCCGCGAGTTCCTCTATCGAGACGCCGGCCTTGATACGTCTGACATTGGTCTGGGCAAGCACCAGCTTGTTGAAAGGAATGTCGCGCGAAGGCGACAGGCTTATCTTCTGAACGGCGTTGGCCATCGGGGTTTTCTCCGCGACGGGCGCCGAGAGCCTCTCTCTCGACCTTGAACCCGTCACGAAATCCCTCCAATCCTCTCCCTCTCCTGCCAGCACGATCCGGCACGAGTTGATCGCCAGCCGAGCCGGCACAGCACACACAGCCGTGAACGCAGTTTCTGCAGGAGCCGACAATGAGAGGGATCGATCAAGCGCGGCTGGCGCTTTATACTCAGGACGGTCGGCGGGGCCGCTGCGTGCAATCCCGACGCGGAACCCTGTGAACCCGCTGATTGACGGACCGCGCTTGCGCTGGTCCGGTCAACGTTATGCAGCCCTTCTAGCTTTGCCTGCGCCCAACTCGATGGATGCTCCGACCTCATCCGGCAGGTGGCCAAGAAGCCACTCCGCGGCCTTGCTGGCCTGGCTGGCGGCACGAACGATGGCACGATTGTCCTCTTTCAGAACCTCTAGCCATGAGCCGATATAATCCGCATGCCGAACAGTAGGCACGATGCCCAAGGCCGCGCAGCAGAAGGCCGCGTTGATCTCTGCCACGAGTTCCTCGAACGCATATTTTCTGGAGGCGGTAGAGCCGGAGAATTTACGATCCAGGCGTGAACTGTGACCGGTTGCATGACCGAGTTCATGCAAGGCTGTCCGATGCCAGTTGATTGGCTCGAAGTAAGCTTGGGGCGGAGGCACCTGGATATAATCGTGGGCAGGCACATAGAACGCCCTGTCGCCGCCAACACGGAAGTCGATACCGGTGGCCTTGATCAGCGCCTCGACCCGCCGTTCGATCGGGCTTGCCACCGACAGCGGGGCCGAAGCTGCGACTTCGTCAGGTAGCCCTTCACATTGCTCGATGTTGAAAACGGTGAAGCGCTTGAGGAACGGTACGGCTTGAGCCTCCTCGCCCGTCTCGCGAGCGCGCTTCTTCTCGTGATCGGGGACAAAACGATCGGCATAGACGATCGTTGTCCCGTGCTCGCCTCTGCGGACGTTCCCGCCGAGCGCGAAAGCCTGTCGATAGGTTATCCAACTCTGTGTTGAGAACCCGCGTTCGACGACGGCGCCCCAGAGGATTAGCACGTTGATCCCGCTGTACGCGCGATGCGTGCTGGCATTCTGCGGCAGGGAAAGCGGGGCTTTTGCCGCGGAAGTGCCCCATGGCTGAACCCAGGGAAAACGACCCGCTTCCAGCTCGGCAATTATCTTGCCGGTGATCTCGTCGTAGAGGTTCGACCTGTCGGCGACGGCATGGGTTTGATTGGTCCGGACAGACATCGCGGTTCTCCGCGACGGGCGCCGAAGGCCTCTCCTTCCGCTTACAACCCGTCGCGAAAAACCCGCTCACTCCTCTGACTCTCCGTCGGGAGAGCCCCTGCTCTCCCGACCAATGTGTAAAAGGGCGTACAAGGCGGAAGCACCGAAATGTCCGTCAGCGGGAATAAGTCAGTTCGGTGCTGGAGCACGTTCGTGGCCCTGAGACCGGTTCAACACGGCGGCCGAAGGAGCATCAGCATAGCGCCGCCGTGAGGCGGGATGCGGGACCGACCGGCCCCGGCGAAGGGCGCCATATGAGACTATGCAGAGCAGGAAGCGATCGGCCGCGCATGACGCATGGTCGATCCAGGCCCAGCTCACCCTCACCGGCCAATATGTGCCTGGCATGGCCCCCTGCCTGCTCGACGCAGGCGTCGGAGCGGTAAATGATCCCCCTGCTGAGTTTCCGGCTTTCGGGATTTCCTTCCCTGAAGGCCATCAGCCTCAATCGGCTGGTTAGCGATGGAGGAATGGCGCCATGACAGGCTCCCGGGAAAGGTGTTACAAAGCGGACGATCCGCCGCAAGCGGCTGCGCGCGTCCCCCGATAATGACAGTCCGCAGGGGTGGATCTTGCCGCGCTGCTGATCTTAGAAATGGATGCTTCCAGTCGCGCATTTGATCGCAGCTAGGAAGTTGGAGAAGCGCGCCACTGGCGGGACCTCCTGAATAAGCCGCCAGATCGCCCAACGGGAGAGCTTTCACAAGGGTGCTTCTTGCTCGATCTGCTTGTCTATTTCGTTGCGGCGTTTGTGTTCCGGGGCTCCAGCAAGAGCGACAACCGGCAGAACAATCACAGATCGACTTTAGCGTTGTCGGCCACGTCTGGCTTCGAGCCGGTGACGGCCGCAACATCATTTTTTGCCGTAGCAACGACCAATCCGGGGCTGTGCCACACTCGCCTTCGTCGGGGTTGACTGTAAACAGTCGAATCTCGGGATCGTTGGCGTTGCCCCACAAAGCGCGTCGGTTTTCTCCCAGAGGTCGGCAATCTTCTTCCTGTCATTGGTTACCGCAGCGGAACCGGAGATGGTGGCGTACTTGCAGTGCCTGCTGTCACTCCAGGCTAGTGTCCCTTTTGGGTTGGTCAAAAGCTGCTTGTTCTTTGCGCTGTGATCATGACGAGGAAATGAATGGCGTTTTCTTCTCGGGAGACGCGTGCGGCGAGCGGACGGGCACGATTGTAGTGGCCGTCCCAGGTGACAACATGCAGGTCGATTTCCTCGGCGACTTTCCAGATGCGGTCCGCCGCCTCGGCGGGTGTCAGTTCCTGCCTGTTGCTGTCGACGCTTGACGCATAGCCTGTCCTCCATGGTGAAAGTGCGGCCTTAGAACTTGCGTAGCGCCGCGACGTGCCACGCTCGCTATCACAGCGGTGAGTTTCCCGCGGACTGGATTAGGAATAGGATCGCGCCAGGAGGCCTGATCGATGCAGAGGTTCACCGTCGAGTTGGTACGCGACGGCAAGGCGGTGAAGCGCGCCGCAATAACGGCTGAGAACGTTGTCGAGGCCGCGAAGATATGGGGATCAGTGACAATCCCGTTTGGCGATGAGCCTGACATGGGCGAATGGATCAGGGTAACGCATCCCGATGACAGCACGACAGCCTGGTTTGAGCTGGATCGTTAAGACGTCGCGATAGATCTGTGGAAAAAGCGCTGCCGTCTGGCGATCGACACAGCAACTATTCATTTCACGACCTCTTTTGCGGCGCCGGCCCGTCGCCAGGGGGTCGGGTGTGTGCAAGCCCACGGCGCGATCGGGGTCCCCGTGGCGTGCGGCAAGTCCAGGGGAACAGAAGCTCAAATCCGAACGTTCTAATGCCGTAAAGGAGCATAGAAATGGTACGCCAAATCGTAATTGTGGTAGTGCTGATTCAGTTTTCAGGTTCGGCATTTGGAGACACCGCTCAATATTGGGTCGCGAAGGATGCCGTTTCGAAGCAGTGCGAGGTCGTCACAAAGAAGCCAGACGGAACTTTGGTCATAGCCCTTAGCAAGGCCACGTATAAGACCGAGGCGGAGGCGAAGGATGCCTTGAAGAAGCTTCCAGATTGCAAGTGACGCAGGGCGCGCCAGCCGCCTCATCCCCGAGCGTCGAGCTCAATTGTTGGACTTTGCCAACCAGCGTCCGTGCCGACAGGCGGCGACAAGGGTTGCTACACAGGGTGCAGGGTATCTGTTTCCATGCCCGCCTCTGGGGCGGCTTGGGCGTGCAACGGCGCGCTTGGAGCGAGTTGAGCCGCAATCCACGAATTCCTTATTTCTTCAAACCTATTCCATTACAGCGATGAGATCATTTTGGGGGCCGCTTGAATGTCGTGGCCTGAGAACCTTGGCTTCAGCGTATCGGGCGCCAGGTCCCCCCGGCGGCAGGAGCGGATGTTTCCACAACCGCATTCGGCTTCACCAGTTCATTTTCACGCACCCTTAGTAGCGCCGAAACTCAGCTTGGATGCGCGCCGAAACCCTTGAGGACAAACTTTTTTCTATGCAGGGTGCGCGATCAACCATAGCAGCAGGATGAGAGCCGCTCCGAACGCAAACAGTATGTAGCCTGACAGGAGCAGAAGGACGGGGAAAAAGTCGCTGTGATAGGCAACAACGATAACGCGGATTAGAGGATTGTGAATCTCATTGTCCAATAAGCCCTCTTTGCCGTCGACGGCCTTTGGTATTGCATCTTGCGTTGTGGCCCGCTCCGACTTCGCGGCCGCCTCCGCCTTCTCAGCCGTTAGAATCCTGCTTACGGTACGGATGGCCGCCACCCGACCATCGGATGGATGGTCGGGTGAGACCGATTTGGCGAAAAGTTCGGCTCCGCGTGTGCCCATGGACAAATAAGCAATTGCGGCACTTGACGTTCCTTCAGGGGACCTTGGTCCTATCAGGATGCGACTGAAGTCTGCGACCAGGAACCATGTCGCTGTCTGAAAGTTCACCGGCGGGCAAACGGTCAAGTCATCAGTGCCGGAGAGCGGTGTGCAAATTGGAGAGATGATCGCTGATGTCTTCGCCACAATTCTGGTAATAGGTCTTCTGGCGATAATGTTCTTGATTCCCGGAAACCAAATCTGGTCTCAGCCGATGGCGCGAATGGTGATTATCTTGCCGATGAATCCGCTGAACACAGCCGCGTTGCAGAAGAAATACTTAGATTTGCCAGCCAATTTTGACGTAGGCCTTGTCCAGCCTCGACCGCCTATTCGCTGACATTCAATGGTTTTTAAACGTGAAAGCAGAAAGATGAAGCTCGAACGCCTGGCGGCGTCGATACCAAAGCACGAGTTCAAATTTCTGATGAAGCTTGGGCAAATGACGAGAGCGGAAACGTTGGCCCTGATCGAAAAGCATGACGGACACCGCACCGCAATTTATGCCGGTCTCGCCAGTATCGCGGCGCGCCGATAAATGATCGGGCCTCTCCGTGGCCCGGTGCCGGTCTTCAAGCCCAACAAAACCAGTTTCCTCGTACATTGAGTTTCGACAGCACCCCGGTTATGTAAGCGCTGAAAATGATAGAAGCCTCCGGAGAAGGTTCGTGCTCCTGGTCAACCCGCTAGTGGGCGGCCTTGTAGGGAGAACAGACGATCATGGAGACTCGACGTCACCGGGCCGTTTCAACTCAGCCAGCAAAATCTCAGCCGCTTTTTTGAGCCGCTGCTCCCTTAACCGGGCGGTCTTTGCCTCCCTTGCTTGCCGCTCTGCATCAAGTACGAGCCTGCTTTCTCGATCTGCTCTCTCTATTTTTTCGCGATCAACCTTACGACGTTTCATCTGCAAACCTCCTTCGACCTGACGGGCCAAAAAAGGCTGACTTTTTAAATTGTTCCCGACGAAATTTTCCGCTTCTTGCATCATTTGTTGTTGAGCGCTGCCGCGCCGAGCTTTGAGCCCTGAGAGACTGTTTCGGCGCTGACTCACCGATTACCAGATCATCGAATCCGGCATCCATCTCGCTCGCAACGGGCTGACATGTTCGAAGATCCTCCCTGCCGTCTGACTGCGCCTGCAGAGATTGAACACAATGATGCGCCGCGCCGCAAAAACGCTCTACTGATGAAGCCCTTTCTTCACGGCTGGGGTCAATGGCAATCACAAGCAGCGCCAGTTGATGTGGCTGGTTCCGTTCTGGGGCGGGAAAGGCCCAAGGTGGCTATGTTCAACGCCAGGATTGAAGGCATTGACACGGCGCCGCCCTCTAGGGACGCCTTCAAGTCGAAGTGCTGCCTCATCTCCGGCGATGGGTTCTACGAATGGGCGATTTCCGGCCGATGGCGAAAAGGATCCTTGGCAAATCTATCTGCCTGAGCCCGCGCCCTTTTTCGTTTGCCGGAGTCTGGTTGGTTTGGCGGACTCTGGGCGTAGAACTCCAATCGTCGCCGGCTGCACCATCATCGCCGCGTCCGCCGGCGGGCCGATGAAGAACCTGCACGATCGACAACCGGTCATCCCCGATCGGGCCTGTTATGAAGCCTGGCTCGACCGGCAACGCCGAAGCGATGCGCGCAGGGACGCAGTTTTAGGGCGATGGGGGCTTGGAGCGACAAGCCGGGCATTACAAATTGGTAAAAATCGTACATTCTATTGAAAGGCGGCAGAGGGAGATTAGGATTTGCTCGTCGCCCGCCTTCCTCAAACAGGTGGCGAAGGCCGGTGAGTTCCCCCGCGTCAGCTTGAGGGGCTAGCCGGGCATTTTGTAAAATGGATGTTCCCATTGCTTTCTAGGGAGCTTAGCGATGGATAGCGTGACGCCTGACGGCAAGGTCAATCCTTGCGTTGAAGTCATGGAAGCCTGCGGAGAGTGGTTCGTCCGTGTGGTTGATGGCGACGAAGAACTAACACGATCATTTGAATCGGAATCGTTCGCACTAGCCTTCGCAGAGGGTCAACGAATACGTCTCGGGTTAGCTGATTTCGATCGGCTGTAGCCAAGTTTGAGGGAACGGCCGGTGCGGGTGGGGCCATCGGGGTTTTCGGGCACCCGCACCGTTTGCGGTGAGGGCTCGGAGTCCTCCCGCCTGATTGTTTTATCCCTCTACAAGCCAGGTCGCAATTAAGCCTGTTGGCCTACGCCGCAGGCGGCTGCCGGCGTGGGTTGTCTCCCTCTTCCCGGCCATGCCTACCCCTTAACGAAAATGGAAGTCCGCGCACTATCGGACAGAGGTGAGTGGGCGCGGCTGCCGGTCCCTGCCAAGCCGTGGGATTATGCCAGCTCGTGTGGCTGGCGCTGTAAACGCTCGAAGCTCTGCACCTCAGCCACTTGTCCGGGCCAAGGCAAGCGTCATGTCGGCCATCGTCATAATGCGTTTCCATGTCCGCGCCAGCCGCTGGGTGGCCCGCCGTTCTCGGCAACTGCCATCGTTTCTTGGCAGTCGTCCAGTTTGATAGACGGAGAAAAAACGGTTGGGGAGTTGGCGTCGCTGATGGGCCCTTCACGTTCGGCCTCATCACACCATCTCGCGCTTCTAACAGAGGTAGGGGTCGTTGAATCGCGGGCAGATGGAGTTCGGCGCTTCTATTCCTGCAAATCAGAAGCTGCGAAGGCTGTCGTGGTGTTGTTCGATGACCTGGCCAAAGATGAGAAGCTTCCCACCGGCTTCGACCGGCGCCGACGTTGACACGCTGACGCCCGGCGGACTTCGTCGTGGTGATGTATTGACCGAGCGGTCATTCGAGGCGAGCGCTTATAGCGATTACCGATCGAGCCATCAGACTCCAGGCTACGGCGCCGACTACACGAAAACCTACCGTTCCGGCTACTATGCTGCCTTGTGGTTGCGTATCGAACGCTCCCTGGTTGAAAACATTCTTAGGCCTCTTGGCGGGCCGGGTCGCAGCTGCCTTGACTTCGCCTGCCGCACAGGCCGCGTCACAACTGTTGCAGGCCCATTGTTTGGTGAGGTCGTCGGCGTCGACGTCTCTCAATCCATGCTCGCTTGCGCGCGGGTTCCGGGCAACGTCCAACTGGTGGAAGCCGATCTACGGTTGCCCCCCTTTCCAGAAGATTCGACGTGGTCACAGCTTTTCGGTTCTTCCTGAACGCTGAAGACACTCTTAGGCGGGACGCACTGTCGGCCATTCATGAGCACTTGAACGATGGTGGGTTGCTGGTTTCGAACATCCACATGAACGCAACCTCGCCAATGGGTCTGGTCTACCGCTTTCTCAACCGATTACAGGGGCGCGTCGTGCGCAGTACGTTAAGCATCCACGCATATCGCCAGATGCTCGTTTCCAACGGGTTTGTCGTCGAACGGGTCATCGGCTATGGGTTTTTGCCGCGACCCGGGTGGCTGCTACCGAGGCTTTGCGAGATGTTGGTCGGGCCTGTTGAGACGATATGCAGGCGCGCTGGTGTCCCAGCGCGCTTTGCTCAGAATTTCTTAGTGGGCGCCAGAAAGCGATAAGTCTCAGCAGAGCGGTCGGCGAGGCGACGAAACGCCGCCGACGACTGATAGAGGAACCATGCCAGTTAGCGGTCATTTCAGGGGTCAGTTAGTCGAGGGAGGCTATGTTGACCCAACGAAGGTTCGACAGAGAACGCATTGAGCGCGCCGATCAAGAGGCGAAGCTGTTGATCGAGGCGGAGACCCTGGCCCGAAATGTAAGGACAACGCGATTGAGGGCGCTTCGCCTGTCAGCGGAACATCTCACGGAGAGGCCGGCACGGGTCAAAAGGCGCAGGACGCTCGCCAAAAACCCCTCTTTGAAAATTATCGAAGGCGAGTAATTCCATCCGTCGGCGAACCAAACGCCGGAACCTGACCGCCAAGCCGAGCTTATCGCGGCATGAGCACGCGCGGTATTAATTTCCTTGATCGATGGCTGGTCAACAACGTCCCTGAGACCACGAAGGCGGACGTCATCTCGGTTGACGAACAGACGCACAAGCTCATCGCAGACGCCAAGGCGCTCGGCATCAAGCGGGAAGAGATCGATGAAGAGGTCGAGAGCCTCTACCGGGCAATCCTCGATCCGATTGTGCATTATGACCTTGGCCTGCCCGAGTAGACCTTGCCGTGCAAAAAGGCCCCGGCGCAGGGTGAAATCGCCGGGGCCTTAGCCATGTACAAGTTACTCGGCCTGTCCGCTTATTACGATGCGCCGACGTGCTCAAGATTCCGTTAATTCGCTCCACAACCTGCGGCTGGTGGCAGGTGCGGGCAGGGCAGGAAAATACTCGCGTTGCGGCGAACCCCTCAAAGCAGGATAACGCCGTTGCCAGAACCAAACCTTCCAAGCATTTATCGCAGCCTGAGATCGAGCGCTTCCTGGCGGCCGCGGAAGCGCTCCACGATAGGATCGTAGGTCCGCTGATATGGCCTACGTGCCAGCGCTACCGGGCAACCCGTGTCCTGCATGAGGTCTGTTGAAGACGGTGCGTGACGTGACCGGCAAGGGAGTCGAATTCATTCGCTGGTTTCGGTGGCGGTTCGGCTTAGAGCTTTGACGGAACATTAGCTGTCTCTAAAAGTTGATGCGAGCGGCAGGTGGTATCCTCCATCGTCTGCCGTATATCAGGCCTACGCCACACGGGCGGGGGCTTTCAACCTCCAAGGGTGCAATTGGCCGACACGCCTGCAACCACCTATGTCGTCAGCGTCTTCGAAATGCCGAACTGGCGCACTGTGCTGACCACCAAGGACAAGCAGAAGTCCTTCGATATGGCCAAGGAGATCGGCGACAAGGTGAGGATCGAGGAGATCACGCCGAAGGTGAAGTAGTGGTCCGGCTGCCAAGCGCCCGTCGATACCAACGGGGATATTCTAGTGGACGCGATCAAACGCCGCGCCTTTGATCTGCGAATGTCGACCGTCGACCTAGATCGCTCGCTCGGCAACAAGAAAGTCTTCAAAATTGCTAGAGGAAACCTATCCCTCCCGCTCGGGTTCACCAGGGTGTGCAGCCCCCGGCGGCCGAATAGTAGTCGAATGGGACGACGAATGAGCGCCTTGTTCCGACGCCCGGGTAGAGGCTTGAACACATGATCGGGCCGCTTGACGCGACGGATGGCGATTCGGACCTGAAACCCGAGACGATCGAAGAACAGCACGATCGAGAGGCCGATCCTGCCGAGAGGTATCTCAGACCGGGTGTTTCTCGCCTACATCGCGGCGGAGGCATCAAGGCGCCGGCTCATTGTCCGCCTCAGACTGTGGCGCCGCCTTCCAATCGAACGTCACGCCGGTCGGGGCCCCCAAAAAGCTCGGTAAGACCCCTCGTTGTTCCGCGCCGGGATTTTTGCGCCTTCATGTCGGGCCTATTGGCGCTTGGCCTTCCTGATCCTCGGCAAGTCCTTGCTATCGGTCTTGACTTCGCCGCACCGGACCGAGCAGCCCCAAGGCGCGCTTGTATTCGATTGTCCATCGATCGTCGCGGCGCTGGATCGGCTCAGGAAAGTGGGGTTGATTGCGGCGTATCGAACGCAACACCCAGGCCATGGGCCACGGCGCTTGCTGCGATCATGTGCTCCAGCTCGCTTCTGGAAACCGGACATGCTTTGATGACCGTCAGGACAGCCGCTGCCGCTTGCCTCACCGACACAACATCGTGCCGCTTCTTCCGCACCTCGACGTACTGCTCGATAAGCATCTTGAGGCGGCGCTCGTCTACTTCGTGCGACATCTTGATCCTCCACCCAGATCACATGGCCGGCGCCGTTGGAGGGCACCCGCCGACCTTCAATCGCTGTCAATTTGCGGGCTCGATCCTTGTTCCACCGTTCGGGCAGAAGGCGCCGCTTCGTTCCATGGCCTGTCGCATCAGCGAATTCGCCAACGGTCGGCATTTAACGTCTTTTACGCTCAAGGTCTGAGCCGCTAGGCGAATCGCTGGTGGGAAAAAGGAATTATCCCAAATTCACAACCGGCCGGCCACAGCGCAGCAGCGTTCAGCCCCCATTCAGAGCGGCATCAACGCCGCTTTGGCCAGAAGCGGCACGGTGCCGGGCATGAAGCCGATGAATTTTGTAATGAAAGAGGCAGTGATGCCAAGACCATGACAGTTGAGGCTCGCGTGGGCCCAGGGCTTGCTCTTTTATGAGCGCTGCCTCCTCTGCTCCCAGCGCTCGGGCAACCCGAAATCGATGCTCCGTTGCTCGTTTGAGATCTAATCTCTCTCCACGCCGGAACCTTTGGGAACGTTCAAGGTTAAGCGAGCAGGCGTCCAAGACGTTCCCCCTGCCCAACGGCATTGGCCCTAGCCGCAGGCAAGCCCTGTTTCCCGAGGTGTCCTATGGCGAACAACGTTCCCGAAAATCAAGCTCGACAAGGCCCTCTTGGCAGGCCCGTCCTTGTTGTGCTCTTGGGCGGGCTGCTACTGGCCGTTGCGGCCTGGGGTGTCGCCGAAATCTATGGCGTAGTCATCAAAGGACCATCGACAGAGCAGGACAGTAAGGCGCCTGCGCGCACCAGCCAAAACCCGGACAAGGTTGATTCCGGTCAAACTCAGTCTGACAGTATCGATCAAAATCCCAAGGTGGACAGGAATCCAACGCCCCAGTCCAGCACGGGCGGTGACCAGCAAGGGGTGCAGCCCTCACAACCCGCTGCACATTGAGCCTTAGGTGGCGGGCGCCAAGGCACGCTTTGATCGCACGGTTGCTCAAACCTCGTGACGGTCCCGGATGTACCGAAGTCTAAGATGCCTGTATCGGGAGGAGATTATGGGGCTTTCGGAAAGTATGTTTCTTTCAGTCCACTTGGACAAAAAATCATCCAGGAAAGCGCGGCGGCGACATGCATAAGGCGACCGGCCGTTTTGGCAACTCACTCAAAGGACTAAAAGACTACAGCTCCCAGCGGTCAAAATGCGATACCAGCAAGGAAGAAGCCGTGGGTGATCCAAGGGGACATGCCTCACCGGTGAGCCAGCGATCTGCCTCCTGGTCGGGCGGTCCTCTCTGGCACCACCCGTCAAGATCCTTGCTGCGCTACGCCTCTACGGTTTAATCACACATGCGAGATATCCCGGCGCCCGGTACGGTGGTTTTTGGGGACCTTGGCGAGGTCGAGCCCCTAAGCCGAAAATTTGGCGGCGATCGCGGCACGCCACTTGACCGTTACTACATTGAACGTTTCCTGCAGCGCCATGCTGAAGACATTCGAGGACGTGTCGCGGAAATCGGCGACAATGTTTACACGCTCCGTTTTGGTTTGGCACGAGTTGTGACTTCCGACATTATCGACTCGCCCGAAAGTGCCAATCCTCAAGCCACGATTTGCATCGATCTCCAGAACGAGAATGCCGTGGAGCCCGGGCGCCTTGACTGCATCATCGTGACTCAGACGCTGCACATGATTTACGATGTGCGTGGCGCAATCGCCACGGTCCATCGCGCCTTGGCACCGGGTGGCGTCGTGTTGGCGACAGTACCAGGCATTACTCCCATCGACGCGCATGACGGGCCGGAAAAATGGTTCTGGGCCATGACACAGAGTGCCGCACGACGCCTGTTCGAGGAAAGTTTTGGGGCAGCGGGAGTGGAGGTACAGCAATTTGGCAATGTGCTCGCCGCCACCGCCTTTCTGCAGGGCCTCTCTTTCGAGGAGATAGACCGCGCAAGGCTCGACCTTGTTGATCCCCTCTACCCTGTCATTACCGGGATCAGGGCCATCAAATCTTGATCCAGTCTGAAGTCAGGGGACGGAGTGGAGCCGCGCCTTGTCGGTACGAGGTCTCAACAGCTGGCGGAAAATATGGCTCGTCATAGTGGCCGACTGGCGGATATCGAAGGTGGCCTGCGCCCGCCTCACGCTCGCGTCGGCCATCGACTTGAGCCTGGCGGGATTGGATAGCAGCGAGATTGCCGCCAAGGCCACGCCTTCCCAGTCGCCGGGATATTCCGAGACGATGCCCGGCCATTCGATGGTTCCTATAAGAATCCCGGTCTCTCCTCCAGAGACGATTTCCGGGATGCCGCCGACGCCGATGGCCACGACCGGCACCCCAGATGCCATGGCCTCCAGAATGGTAAGAGGCATCGCGTCAGCGCGCGAAGTATGCAACAACAAATCTAGGCCCGGATAAATCCGATGCGGTTCGCGCGTGAGCCCGACCATGTGGATCCGCGACTCGAGTCCCGCACGGCGAACGGTCGCAGTCAGGTCCTTTTCCATCAACCCCGTGCCAACCACTGCGAAGTGCACCTCGGGCCGCCTTTGCAGTATGAATTCGGCTGCTTTGAGGAATTTGTCGGGGCCCTTTTCCCAGGCCAGCCTGCCAACGAACCCGACCAACATATCGTCAGGGCCGACGTTGATCGTTTGCCGGAAGTCCAAGCGGTCAGCCGACAGCGGATGATACATTGCCAGGTCGACCCCGTTAGGAACGAGGCTCACATGCTCAGGTGACAATCCCACAGCAAGTGCTTGCGACCAGGCTTCGCGGCACACCACAATGGTGTGGCTCCCGGTTGTGCGCGCCACACTAATTTCCTGCGGATGCAAGCTCATCCCATGCAGCGTGGCAACTGTCGGCGTCGCGCTCAGTCGGCCGGCCATAGCAGCCACGGTATGCGCGTTCATCAGGTGAGCGTGGAGCAGGTCGATACCGGTTTCGCGAACAAGGGTACAGATGAGTTCGATTGTCTTCCAAGGTGGATCGTCCCGCAGAGGCGCAATGTAGACGTCCCTGCCCTCAGCCCGCAGCAATGCGGTGTAAGGGCTTTCATACGGGCACAGGAAGGAGACTTTGAACTCGTTCGAGGGCAGGTTCGCAGCCAGATTGCGCACGTAATTTTCCATGCCGCCAACAATGGCGTTACCCAAGACCTCAAGCACATGGATGCGCTCATCAGTCTGGCCGCCTGGCAGCACGCGAGGGGTCCGGGCCATCAGTTTCCTCCTTGCGACGGGAGCAGCCTCAACCAATCCGTCGCGGTTCCCGACATGATTGCAATTCGGTCGTCGGCTGCGACGTCGAGTTGATCCAGAATTGCCGTGACCTCGTCTATTGCCGCGCGGATATGGGCCCCGCTGCACGGCAAGAAACGGTCGCTCCCGAATTGCAATGAGCGTGGGCCGATCACGTCGATCGCCTTGCGGAACACCTCGCTGCGGTAGATGGGAGGCGGTCCAAAGGACAGGTCGAAGCGAAACTGGCTGTCGGCTGGCTGGACGCCGTTGATCCGATCGATAACGCCAACTGCGTTGGCTTCGTCACACCACGGCCAGCCAAGGTGAGCCAAAGTTACGCGAAGGCCGGGGTGATCGCGAACCGCCTCGTAGAAGGATGGCCGGCAGAACCGGCCAGATCGGCCGTCAATGAAAATTCCGCTATGAAACAATATCGGCAGGTCGAGCCTTGCCGCGACCGCGTACACGCGATGAGCGCACTCGTCATATGGATACCATCCGGTCGGAACCATCTTAAGCGCGCGAATGCCGGGAAGCGTGGCTGCCTCCTCAAGATCGTCGGCTGATTGGGGATGCAGCGGATTGACCACCGCGAACCCGATGAGCCGATCTGAGTGGCCTTTGACGAGGTCGGAAAGGTACCGGTTGCCAGCGCGCAGCGACTCCCGGTCATTAAGCGAATAGGGCGATGTCAGGAACGGAGCCAGCAGGAACGCCATATCCACCCCCGCATCGTCAAGTGACATAAGTACTTCCGCCGTTGTCTCGCGACCCGACGTATGAAGGTGTGCATCGACGATCATTGGCGCCTCCCCGCCGACAACTTACGGAGGCAAGGCCCGTTCCAACGATAGAGCGAAATCGTGGCGCCATTGATGTTGGGCAAAATTCTGCGTTGCCGTGGAACCCGATTTGCGAACGGAGCTTGATCCACCATAAGCCAACCCTAATGCGGATTGTTGCCATGGATCAGACTGTATCCAACCCCTTGCTCGTGCCTTTTGATAACCCGCTCCTGATCTGCTTTTCTCACCTGCGGTGGGACTTTGTTTTTCAACGCCCGCAGCATTTGATGACGCGCGCCGCGGCCGACTACACCGTTGTGTTCTTTGAGGAACCTGTCTTCGAGCCTGTTCCGCTACCTCTTCTGCGCCGCAAGGCGGTTGCGCCAGGCCTGGAAGTTATGACGCCGATACTACCGCAGTGTCAGTCCGGAATTGAGGTCGACAGGGCCATCGCCACTCTGCTTGAGAACCTGCTCGCCGGCATCGAGCACGACCAGTTGGTGACTTGGTACTACACCCCCATGGCCCTGAAGTTCACCGAAGCGCTGCAGGAGGATGTCTGCGTCTATGACTGCATGGACGAACTCTCTGCCTTTAAAAACGCGCCTCGTGAACTCGAGCGACTGGAAGAGCAGCTCTTTGGCAAGGCCGACGTCGTATTCACCGGTGGAATGAGCCTTTATGAGTCCAAGCGTCGCCGGCATCCCTGCGTTCACGCGTTTCCAAGCAGCATTGACACGGCACACTTCCATCAGGCGCGCCGGCCTCAGGCAGACCCGGCAGACCAGCAGAGCATTGCGCATCCCCGCGTAGGCTTCTTCGGAGTCATCGACGAGCGGTTCGATATCGACCTGACTGCTCGAACCGCTGCAGCGATGCCTACGGTCCAGTTCGTCACGATCGGACCGGTGGTCAAGATCGACCCGGCCGCGCTACCCGTCGGCCCGAACATCCATTGGCTGGGCGCCAAGCGGTACGCCGAACTGCCCCAATACATGGCCGGTTGGGACGTAGGGTGGATGCCTTTCGCCCTGAACGAGGCGACGCGTTATATCAGCCCGACGAAGACGCCTGAGTTCCTGGCCGGCGGACTGCCCGTCGTGTCGACCGCAATCGTTGATGTGGTGCAAACATACGGCAGTCGCGGATTGGTCGACATTGCTGATGCGGGCTCGATGTCAGCCGCCCTCGATGCCGCTCTGCGCAAGCGCCGCGAAATGACCAAGGTCGACGCCTTCCTCTCAGGGATGTCTTGGGACAGCACCTGGAGCGCAATGCACGATTTACTCAAGCCCGCGAAGAGTTTGCGCCGTCAGGGATTCAGGAACTTGGTCCACCATGTTTGATTGGCTTGTCGTCGGCGCAGGCTTTGCCGGAAGCGTACTAGCAGAGCGCCTAGCCAGTCAGCGCGGGGAGGCAGTGCTGGTCGTCGACCGTCGCAGTCACATCGGCGGCAACGCTTTCGATTGGTACGATGAAGCCGGCATTCTTGTGCATCGCTATGGGCCGCACATCTTCCACACCAATGCCGAGGCCATTGTCGCCTACCTGTCCCAGTTTACGGCGTGGCGTCCCTATGAGCACCGTGTGCTGGCCAAGGTAGACGGTCAGCTTTTGCCAATCCCCATCAACCTTGACACGATCAATCGCCTCTATGGCCTCGACTTGACCTCCGACCAGATGGAGCGGTTTTTGGCCGAGCGTAAAGAGAGCGTGGAAGAGATCCGCACCGCCGAGGACGTTGTCGTGGGAACGGTGGGGCGGGAACTCTACGAGAAGTTCTTTCAAGGCTACACGCGAAAACAGTGGGGGGTCGACCCCTCGCAACTGAGCAAGTCAGTGACGGCGCGCGTTCCGACACGAACCAATCGCGATGACAGGTATTTTGCCGACACGTTCCAAAGCATGCCGGCGAGCGGCTACACACGCATGTTTCAACGGATGCTGGCCCATCCCAATATCAAGGTGATGCTGCAGACGGACTATCGGGAGGTTAGAGAGGTCATCCCCTATCGCCGCCTCATCTATACCGGTCCAATCGATGAATTTTTCAACTTCAGGCTGGGGAAATTGCCGTACCGATCCTTGCGTTTTGAGCACGTCACACTCGATACGCCACGGTTCCAGCCGGTCGCCGTCGTCAACTACCCGCAGACCGAGGGCTTCACCAGGGTTACCGAATACAAGCATATGACCGGACAGCAGCATGTTCAGACAAGCTTGACCTATGAATATCCAACGGATGACGGCGATCCTTATTATCCCGTCCCCAGGGCGGAGAATGAAGAACTCTACAAGCGATATGAGGCGCTCGCCGCTCAGCAAACCGATGCAATCTTTGTCGGTCGGCTGGCAACCTACCGGTACTACAATATGGACCAGGTAATTGGTCAGGCGCTGGCCGCGTTCAATCGCATCCAGAAGGCGGGCGCGCCGCAGCTATCCCTTGCCAAGGGCGCGGCCGGGTAGCCATTGTGGAAATTTGGGGCGGTATTGAATGCAGTGTGGTTCGGGTCGGTAGCGTGATCCGCGATCAGCTTGCGGAAACCGGTCATTCCAAACGGATCGAGGATTTAGATCTCGTCGCTTCTCTAGGTGTCAAAACACTTCGATATCCTGCGTTATGGGAACACGTCGAAGCTTTGGGGGGGCAGGATGACTGGAGCTGGCTCGACGAACGGTTTCAAAGGATGCGCCGTCTCGGTATCAGTCCAATCGCAACCCTAATCCATCACGGGAGCGGGCCATCCTGGACGTCCATTCTCGCTCCGGATTTTGCGGCGCGTCTCGCGGCATTTGGCGGTCGGCTTGCTCTTCGATACCCGTGGGTAAAGACTTTCACGCCTATCAACGAACCGATGGCAACCGCCCGCATGAGCGGTCTTTATGGGTTTTGGCATCCGCACCGCGCGGATGAACCAACTTGCCTGCGGCTCCTTGTTGCCCAGTGCCGTGCGATCGCCATGACTATGTCGGCTATCCGCAAGGTCATCCCGGATGCCCGCCTGCTGCAGACGGAGGATTTCGGAAAGATTTTTGCCACCCCAAAACTGGCATACCAAGCTGCTTACGAGAATGGGCGGCGATGGTTATCCATGGATCTGCTTTGTGGGCATGTAGACGCGCGCCATCCGTTCCTTGGGCGCCTCCTCGACGCTGATATCGATCCTGAACATTTGGCTGAGTTGGAGGCCGCGCCCTGCCCTCCGGACCTTGTCGGCGTTGACTATTACCTCACCAGCGACAGGTTCCTCGATCATCGCGTCGAGCGGCATCCTCAAGAACCCGTTGGCGGTAACGGCACAGAGCCCTATGTCGATGTCGCCGCTTTCCGCGCGGGTGTGCCCACCCATACACTCGGGTTTGCCGCACGCGTGCGTGAAGTGTGGCGCCGTTACGCCCTGCCCGCGGTAATCGGAGAAGTGCACAACGCCTGCACGCGTGAGGAACAGCTGCGATGGTTCATGGAGGGATGGGAAGCGGCCTTTGAATGCGCGGCTGAGGGCATTGACGTACGTGCCGTCACGGCTTGGTCACTGTTCGGAGCAGTGGACTGGAATTCCATGATGATGCGCGAGGATGGGTACTACGAATGTGGGGTGTTCGATGTAAGGGCAGATGTGCCGCGCAAAACAATTATGGCTGATGCCATTTCGACCTTAGTGGATAAGCAATCGTTCGGCCATCCCGTGCTGGCACAGACGGGCTGGTGGCGTGCGCCGCGTAAGAGGGGGGCAAAATCGCCCACGATCCAGCTCCGAGGATTTGACCGGCGGCTATCGATCCTGGGAGAGTGTTGCAGTCGCCGTCGACTTACAGCCAGGGCTGCACCCAAGCAGTCAGAATTGTCGGATGTGTGGGTTGAGTTAACCGTAGGGGGCACCGGACGCCGGTCAAGAAGTATTTTGTTTGCCACCTACTGCCCGGGCAAGACCCTCTCGCTCGCCGTGCCCGATGGTGCGGACTGGGTTGCGGCCTGCAACGCGTTCCTCGACCTTGTGATCGACGGACTCACGGGGGCTTACGAGTTGCTCGCCGCACATCGCGACAACCAGTACTGGGTCGCCGAACGCCCGGCACCACATGCCGCTGGCGTGGCTCGTCAGCACTGATGCGGTCTGGCAATGTCGGCGGCGGGCGACATTGACCTGCTAAAAAAGCGCGGCAGTAGAACTAGCTACCGCCGCGTTCAGTAGCGGGTCATTTCATAGTGGGCGACTGCTTGCGCCGTCATCGCTTCGTCCGGCACCTGATTAAGCCTCCTCAAGCAATAGGTTTCCCATGAAATTCAAGGCCTCTTCGAAAGTGGCGATATGCTCCAACGTTCATAAGTCCACGTCTCCGTGTAAGTGGGCACCGGCTTGCGCCTCGAGCCCGCCGCCTTGGAGTGTCGATCCTTACCCCGGCTCGTGTCCAAGCGAGAGCTGGGTACTATGCGTATCATGCAAGCAAACGGGCCTCGTTCTAAAGGACAGATGGAACGAATTGACGTCAGTGACGTTCAGCTTGGTTGAGGAGAAACGGGGATCGCGCGAATGGTGTAATCCTGCATGCCAATAAGGCTGAGCTTGATCTCTTAGGCTATGCCCCCGAGGATTACATCGGTCGACATATTGCCGACTTCTATCCCGACCGCGACACGATCGATGACATTTTGAGTCGGCTCGCCGGTGGCGAGAAAATCTCAAGATATCCGGCACGATTGAGAGCCCAGGACGGCTCTATCAAGAATGTCGAAATCACCTCGAGCGGCCATTTCCGTAATGGCAAGCTGGTCAACACCAGATGCTTCACGGTTGATGTGACCGATCTGGAACAGACGCGTTCCGAGTTGAAGCGGCAGGATAGCACCTATCACCAGATACTCGACGGCCTTCCGGTAGCAATCTACACGACGGATCGGAATGGGATTATCACCTACTACAACCGTGCTGCGGCCGACCTTGCCGGGCGACAGCCCAAGATCGGCAGGGATAAATGGTGCGTCACATTCAAGCTGTTCACCCCGGACGGCAAAGAACTGCCGCATGACGAGTGCCCCATGGCGATCGCGCTCAAGGAAAACCGGCCGGTGCGCGACCAGGAGGCTATAGCGCAGCGCCCGGACGGTTCGCTTTTTCCCTTTCTGCCCTTTCCGACGCCCTTGCGGGATGAAGACGGCAATCTGATCGGCGCCGTGAATATGCTGCTGGACCTGACTGACCGCCAGCGCGCCGAAGAGGTTAAACAGCACCTTTCGGCGATCGTGGAATCCTCGTTTGACGCGATCGTCAGCAAGGATCTCAACACCATCATCAAAAGCTGGAACCACGGCGCCGAACGTCTGTTCGGCTACAGCGCCGAAGAAGCGATCGGCAAGTCAGTGACGATGCTGATTCCGGATGATCATCATGACGAGGAACCCCGCATTCTCGAACGCATTCGCCGGGGCGAGCGGGTTGAAACGCTCGAAACAGTTCGTCGGCGCAAGAACGGCACCCTGGTCCCGGTTTCGCTGACTATATCGCCTGTACGCAATGCCACGGGTCAGATCGTGGGCGCATCGAAGATCGCGCGGGATATCACTTCGGCACGGGAAAGCGAGCAGCGGATTCGCATGCTGATGCGGGAGGTCAACCACCGAGTGAAAAACCAGTATTCGGTGATCTTGTCTATGATCCGGGAAACCAACAAGCGATCGGAAACCCCGAATCAGTTTGAATCCCAGGTCCGCGAGCGCATCATGGCTTTGTCTGCCTCCCACGACTTGCTGGTATCGGCCGATTGGAAGGGAGCGACCGTCGGTGATCTCTTAAGAGCCCAGACCAAGCCTTTCCCGCGGGGCGAAATGGTGGAAATGTCAGGGCCGCCGCTGGTTCTCACTCCCAATGCGGTGCAGTACCTCGGAATAGCCTTCCACGAACTCGCGACCAATTCGGCGAAATACGGTGTCCTTTCCGGGGAGAAGGGCAAGATTGCGGTGAGATGGGGCATTACGGGTGCCGGTGCGTCCGGGCTGTTTCATCTGACCTGGGCAGAAACAGACGGACCGGAAGTGCAGGCCATCGGGCATGGCGGGTTTGGGACGGTGGTCCTGAAACGGGTTGCGCCAGCCGCAATCAATGGACAGGGAAACCTCGACTACGGCCGCAACGGGGTTACCTGGAGCCTGGAAGCGCCGTTAGCGAGCGTGCAAGCCTCCGGCGGTGAATGAGTTAGATTCTGACGCCGCCCAGTCATCTGCGCCCGCTACCCCAAGCCACTCCTCAGTCAACACGGCGGATACGACCGTTATCAAGCCTGAAAACACCGGTGTTGCCGCCCTGCTTCTCGAAATCGGTAAGCAGCTCATCCCATGTACCGAGGAATTCGCCGCAATCATCGCAGACAATCCTCGTATCAGGCTGGGCATCCGCCGGAATTCTCAGCCGGATGGTGAGACAATGAGGGCACTCAAGATTGTGATTGAGATATTCGGCGGTCATGGCGGTTGCCGATTTTACGCTGCAACTGGCCGGTTGCAAGTCTCCCCTGGCAGGCTTAGATCTGGCATCATCAACCATGGCAGGCGCCAGGCAGCTTCGAGTTGTGCCTTCGCAAACCTACGCCCTTTCTGCCTCTTCTCAATGGCGTAGGACGCAGACACATGCCGGCGCTAGACGTGCCTGCCCCACCAAGCAGGCAGACCACGAGAAGCGGGTCTTCCGACGCGCTTTTCCGGGTCACGATAGCCAGCAGCATTAGTCTCACGGGGACATGAGAAAGCCGATCCGTTTCAAGGTTAGCGGTGCGACCTTCGTCATTTTTTGCCTCCCTTCGACCCCGTTCGATTGGAACCTATTTGCGCCCTTCGCGCAAAGCCCGCCTACGACCCGGCTACGACCGTTTTTGAATATGCGCGGGCCCTGCCAAGCGGCGACAGCAACGGGCGTGGTAATTAAGTGCGACCTCCTCGGCGCGCTTCGGATAAAGCAAAAGGGTCCGACGGTACGGGAGCATTTGGATCGGGCGATAGAACAGTTTTTCTTCTCGTCATTGCTCGGCACGAGCAAGATGTTAAAACTGAAGGGATGGCAGAATGCCGAGCAAGCTGCGACATCTCTCATAAGGGGATGAAAGCTTTCCGTCGATGCCGAGCGCGTTAGGCGCTGCGTCCCTGCCCCACAGCTTGGAGGTTTCGTCAGAACCATGGCTGGTCACACGGCCCAGAGGCTCTCCGCAGATGCTAGAGTTCTTGGCATCACAGCCAGGAGGTAGAAGAACAGTCCGGAATTGCTTATGAGGTGAGCCTGCACACCCTCCGACCGGGTCGGCCAAGCCGACTGAAGCCGTACGGCGACCTTATTGCACCGTCGCTGGAACTGTTCGCGTTTTTGCTGGTTGGTTTGTCTGCCAACCGGAGATTTGCACCATGGACCACACCAATCACGTGCGCCTGACGCCCCCAGAACTCACTCCCGATATTCTGGAGGGTGCAACGATCTACGGCCCTGACGATGAAGAGATCGGCTCGGTCGACCATGTGCATGGCAGCCAGGTCGTTATCGATGTCGGCGGCTTTCTGGGTATCGGCGCCAAGCCGGTCGCAGTTCCGGCAAGTCAGCTGGACTTCATGCGCGACGAAGATGGCGACGTTCATGCCGTCACGTCCTGGACAAAGGACGAGTTGAAAAAGATGCCCGAGCATCAAGACTAAGGAGGAAGCAATGCCACGCGGCGACAAATCCAAATACACCGACAAGCAGGAGCGCAAGGCCGACCACATCGCGGAAGGCTATGAGAAGCGAGGCGTCTCCGAGAAAGAGGCGGAGCGGCGCGCCTGGGCGACCGTCAACAAAGACGATGGTGGCGGTAAGAAGGAAGGCGGATCTGGTCGGGGCAAAGATACCGGCCACCCGGCCGCGCATAAGGGTGGCGAGAAGGGCGGCGCGGCGTCCGCCAATCGTTCTGAAGCCGAACGTTCCGCGTCAGCGAAGAAGGCGGCAAAAACGCGAGCCCGTCATGAGCACCACAGCTCTCATTAGCTCTCATTGAACGAGCCGAAGCTCGTCGGACCGCGCTGATGACCGCTGGCGATTCCGGCATTGGCCGGCGGTCGCCGTGCTGTTCGCGCGCGAAGGCGCCGATGTCGCGATCGTCTCTCGAGGGCCGCGACGCCCAGGTGACCAAAGCGGTCGAGGCGGAAGGTAGGCGTTGCGTCATGCTTCGCGGCGAAAACCTGCATTCTGCCGCAGGGCAGTGCAGCAGGCGAAAAGCCGGGCTCGGCGAGCGTCAACACCCGGCTCGATTACGGGCATCGACGGCTCGAAGGAACTTATCGGCTATTCAATGACCAAGCCGGCATCCACATCCGGGCGCTGTCCGCTAACCTCATCGCCAACAGCATTCGTCTCAACGCGGTCGCGCCTGGTCCGGTGTGGACGCCGCTCAACCCGTCACAGCAAAAAGAGGACGTCGCCCAGTTCGGCCAAGACGCCGATGAAGCGGCCGGCGCAGCCGGACGAGATCGCGCCGGCCTATGTGTTCCTAGCCCTACGGCAATGTTCGAGCTACGTCACCGGCGAGATGCTACCGCTACCGATCATTGGGGGTTGTTCGCGCCTTATGCTTGCTCTTTGGCGCCTGGGTCGACAAGCTTAGCGCCTTGAGACGGTCCGTTTTTTTATCCTGAGCGTCGATCACGGCTTTTTGCTTCCGGTGTCGCGCGGTCCATGCGCTCTTTGTTCACACGCCGACGCGGCCGGGAAAATGCTGAAGCCGTGCATTTTTCCATCGCGTCAGCAAGCGCCTGAGACATCTCCCGGGGATCAGGCGGCTGGGCGCGGCTCTATCGGCGTCGATGATGGCCCTGGACACGCGTGGATCCGGTGCCGGATGCCGATAGCCTGCGGCTGAATGATACCATGCCGGCTCATGGGGCGGTCCCCGGGTTGTTGTCTATTTGTCCAGGGGCCGGGCGGCTGCCTCCGGCGGTCGAAGGTCTCGATGACGATCATGCGGCCGCCGCGCGGCGATCATGTGCACGTGCGGATGGGTCATTGCCGAACCCCAGGTGTGGAGCACTGCGTCATGCCGATGCGCGCACCGTGATGCTGCTTCGGATCCGCCGCGATCGTCAGCATCGTCTCCGACGCTGTGAACAGCAGGTCGTAGACCGACGCCCGCACGGTGCGCACCGTCATGAGCCCGCTCGATCTTCATCGCATGCCGCCCCGCAAACAGCCAGCCGTCGCAATGCATCACCCCTTGCTGCGTCCAAGCTTCCACCACTGACGCAGGAGCAGGTCTTGCGACAGCATGGCGTTCCGGTTTTGCCGCGCTCGACACGCAGCAGCATGCGCTCGCTATCGACGTCGGCGATCTTCAGCATCGACAGCGCCGCCGCGCGCAGGCCCGCGCCATAAGCGAGCGACAGCGCGGCCTGGTGCTTGAGGCAGGTGGTGGCGTTGAGCAGCTGGGCAACCTCGTCGCTGCTGAGCACCATGGGCAGTTTGCGTGGATGCGCGAAACGCACGAGCTTTGCGCGCCAGATCGGACGATCGACCGTGCGTGAAGCAGAGGCCCAGCGCGTGCCAAGCGCAGTCTCCGCTGGTCGTCAACCGTCCCACGCTGCATCTGTCCCGTCATCGCTGCAATGTATAACAGGCCATGGGCAGCCGGCGACGCGTCGGGTAGCTCGCTGAGCTGGCGATGTCCTGCGAAATCAACGGTCAATTTCTGTAGGATGCCCTGCACCGCCAATCTTGGGCCCTGTCATCCAAGGCGGCGCCGCGGGAACATCCTCAATGACACCGACCCTGCGTGCCCAAGTCGTAAATGTCTTGTGTGCCGCATCGACGGACTTTCGACCATCATACGCGGAGTAGCAAGTGTCACTCGCCGCTGCGTGAAGCAGGCCGCGCCTTTCGAGCGGCCATTCCTCAAGAAACTCTATCGCATCCATGACAGAAGCGATCCTTCGGAGAGCAAAGCTATCATCTCGTACGAAGATCGCCTGTTTGAACATTCCATCTTCCATGGTGACCTCCCTTCAAACAGTGTGGCAACCGATCCTGCCTCGCCTCTGCGTGGCAAGGATCCAGCAAGTCGGACGCCATAGCAAACAAGACGGAATTCTGCCCGGCATCCGCCAAGCTGCGCTCGACATAGAAAGAGATTGGAAAGACCTCTTTTGGGTTCAAGGGGTGTCGGCAACCGGACAGGTGGGCTGGTCGCCACGATTGGGCGCCGGCTATTGAATGGTAAAAATGCCGTCTACCGCCTTCCATCCGGAAGGCCGGATCAGGCGGTGATGGGCGACGCGCACGGAATGCAGCGCGCCTTCGAGTTCGCGCTCCCAGTAATCCAGAAACCCTTTCAGGATTGGGAATTCCGGTGCGAGATCGTATTCCTGCCAAACGTAGAGCTGCAAAAGGCTTGGATGATCGGGGAGATGATAGTGGATTTCCGCAGTTGTGAGACCGTAGCCCTCCATCTGCAGCCGGAATTCACTGCTGACCATGCGTCTCTCCTTCCTTGTTGCATTCAGGCGTCAAGGTTTTGCGGGCGTTCTCGGTCCCGCCGTTCCTTGAAGTCACTGGCAAGCTCGGCGCGACTATCGTCCAGTCGGCGAAGTGCATCCATGACGGCGTCGAACGTCACCGGGCAAGGAGCACCCGGTGGCTTTCGCAGCGCGGGCATTGATTCGACAGCGCAAGCATCCGATGCCCATGATGCAAGAATGGCGCGCTTTTCCTGAGTGTCGAGCGTGCGGTCGTCCACCACCTCATCGGGGTGATTAAAGTGCCGCGCCGGGAACAGCAGGCGGTCAAGCGAAGGATCAGAGGCCTCAGGCGCGATCAAGGGCATTTTCGACAAGGTTCGTTCCATCGATGGTCTCCGTTTCCTGACAATCTCCTTGGCACTTTGGTGTTGCAGTGATCCCTTTCCGGACTCCAACCGCAAGAAAATTTCGATGAGTTCGGGTCGAATTTCAAGACCTGAAATCGCGCGTCCCAGCGAAAATAGCTTCATGAATTCATGCCCCTAGCAATCTCGAATGCAGAGCGCCAAAATTTTTCCGGCGAGCCCTTGAAACTCGAAAATGCCAAAACTAGCTCGATATGCGCGCGATGCCTGAGAAAGGGGTCGCGACGCCCTGCACTGGTCCGATATTGCCGGTCCGGTGTGGAGGAACCTCAAAAATCTGTTTGTCCTGAAGGAGAACGACATGACGTTCCGTCCATTGCACGATCGTATCCTGGTTCGCCGCATCAAGGCCGAAGAGAAGACGGCCGGCGGTATCATCATCCCCGACACTGCCAAGGAGAAGCCGCAGGAGGGCGAAGTCATCGCCGTCGGCCCGGGTGCGCGCGACGAGAGCGGCAAGCTCACGCCGCTCGATGTCAAGGCCGGCGACCGCATCTTGTTCGGCAAATGGTCCGGCACCGAGATCAAGCTCAACGGCGAGGACCTGCTGATCATGAAGGAAAGCGACGTGATGGGCGTGATCGAGCAGATCGCGGCGGTCAAGAAGGCCGCCTGACCGAGGCTTCAACCGCAATCCAGTCAATGAAGCTGCCTATTGAAGGAGTGATCCAATGGCTGCCAAGGAAGTGAAATTTCATTCCGACGCCCGTGAGCGCATGCTGCGAGGCGTCAACATCCTCGCCGACGCGGTGAAGGTGACGCTCGGCCCCAAGGGCCGCAACGTCGTCATCGACAAGTCGTTCGGCGCCCCGCGCATCACCAAGGACGGCGTCACCGTCGCCAAGGAAATCGAGCTTGAGGACAAGTTCGAGAACATGGGCGCGCAGATGGTCCGCGAAGTCGCTTCGAAGACCAACGACATCGCCGGGGACGGCACCACGACCGCGACCGTTCTCGCGCAGGCGATCGTCAAGGAAGGCGCCAAGGCCGTTGCCTCGGGGATGAACCCGATGGACCTGAAGCGAGGCATCGACAAGGCCGTCGAGGCGATTGTCCAGGAGTTGAAGACCAACGCCCGCAAGGTGACCAGAAATGATGAGATCGCCCAGGTTGGCACCATCTCGGCCAATGGCGATGCCGAGATCGGCCGCTTCCTTGCGGAAGCGATGCAGAAGGTCGGCAATGAGGGCGTCATCACCGTCGAGGAAGCGAAAACCGCGGAAACTGAGTTGGAAGTCGTCGAAGGCATGCAGTTCGACCGTGGCTACCTCAGCCCCTACTTCATCACCAACCAGGACAAGATGCGCGTGGAGCTGGAAGAGCCCTATGTGCTGATCCACGAGAAGAAGCTGTCCAATCTGCAGGCGCTGCTTCCGGTGCTGGAAGCTGTTGTGCAGTCGTCCAAACCGCTGCTGATCATCGCCGAGGATGTCGAGGGCGAGGCGTTGGCGACGCTGGTCGTCAACAAGCTGCGCGGTGGCCTCAAAGTCGCCGCCGTCAAGGCGCCCGGCTTCGGCGACCGCCGCAAGGCGATGCTGGAGGACATTGCCATCCTAACCGGCGGCACCGCGATCTCGGAAGATCTCGGCATCAAGCTTGAGAATGTCACGCTCAACATGCTGGGCCGCGCCAAGAAGGTGTCGATCGAGAAGGAGAACACCACCATCGTCGACGGCGCCGGTTCGAAGGACGAGATCCAGGGTCGTGTCGCCCAGATCAAGGCGCAGATCGAGGAGACCACCTCCGACTACGACAAGGAAAAGCTGCAGGAGCGGCTGGCAAAGCTCGCCGGCGGCGTCGCCGTGATCCGCGTCGGCGGCTCGACCGAGGTCGAGGTCAAGGAACGCAAGGATCGCGTCGACGATGCCATGCATGCGACGCGCGCTGCGGTCGAGGAAGGTGTGTTGCCAGGCGGCGGCGTGGCGCTTCTGCGCGCCGCCAAGGCACTGGACGGCGTGCAGGCCGAGAATGAGGACCAGAAACACGGTATCGAGATCGTCCGCCGCGCGATCGAGGCGCCCGTGCGTCAGATTGCCGAGAACGCCGGCGCGGAAGGCTCCATCATCGTCGGCAAACTGCGTGAGAAGCCGGAGTTCGGCTGGGGCTGGAACGCACAGACCAACGCGTTCGGCGACCTCTACAACGAGGGCGTCATCGATCCGGTGAAGGTGGTGCGGACCGCGCTCCAGGATGCGGCCTCGGTTGCCGGCCTGCTGGTAACGACGGAAGCGATGGTTGCCGAGAAGCCGAAGAAGGATCCCGCCGTTCCGGCAATGCCGGCTGGTGGCATGGACTTCTGACGGTCCGGCTGTGTCCGCGCCCGGTGGGCGCGGACACCCTGACAAATGAGTAGAGCCATGAATGTGATGAACTTGAACGTAATCCCCCCGCCGTCGCGTGCGGCCACCGATCTGAACTACGAAGCAGACCTGAAGGTTGCGCTTGACCCGATACTGGTCGAGTTGCTCGACAGAGCAGAGGCCGCGGGTTGGGACCGGCGCAAAGCGGCATACACGGTGATGTTTCTGGCTGCGCGCCACATCACGGACAGCAAACAGAACCCAGAAATAGCACGTACAGGAAGTTGATGCCTGCCGCGCCCTGACGGGTCCGGCGTTCTGACAATCGAACTGTGCTCGCCGGTTGACGGATCGGACAAGGGAGTCTGGTCCGCCAGGGCAGACCCGATAGCCAGCTGGCAACCGCCGAGAGGAACAATCTACGTTTCGGGGCCTAAAATGACTATGCGATCGTCAAGTTACATCGGCGTGTTCGCCGCATTCTGTCTCTCGCTAACCCCAATGCCAGCGTACCCCGCTGCAGCCGGGTCCGTCGTCAGCAACACTACGCAGCGACCGCTGCCGGACGACCTGGAACAGGTGACGCCTGCGGTGGTCAACATCGCCGTCACTTCGGGTTCATCTGCAGAGACCAATCCGCTCTACAACGACCCCTTCTTCCGGCGCTATTTCAACATGCCTGAGGCCCAGCCCAGGATGAGCGCCGGTTCGGGCGTCATCGTCGATGCCGAAAAGGGTCTTATGCTGACCAATCATCACGTCGTCGCCGATGCCAGCGAGATTTCGGTGACGCTCAAGGATCGCCGCCGGTTCAAGGCGGAACTTGTCGGCATCGATCAGGCGACCGACATCGCCGTGCTCAGGGTCAAGGCAAGCAGGCTCACCGCACTTCCTTTCGGCAACTCCGACACACTTCGGGTCGGTGACACCGTCCTGGCGATCGGCAATCCCTTCGGCCTTGGCCAGACAGTGACGTCAGGGATCGTCCGCGCCCTCGGCCGCAGCGGCCTCAACATCGAAGGCTATGAGGATTTTATCCAGACCGATGCCTCAATCAACCCCGGCAATTCCGGCGGCGCCCTTGTAACTGCCGATGGAAAGCTGGTCGGCATAAACACTGCGATCATAGGGCCGGCCGGCGGTAATGTCGGCATCGGCTTTGCCGTCCCGATCGCGATGGTTTCATCGGTGATGCAACAACTGATCGACCATGGCGAGGTGCGCCGCGGTCGCATCGGCGTCGCCATACAGGACCTCACGCCAGACCTAGCGGATGCTCTCAAATTGACCGACAATTCGGGCGCCCTCGTCGGCAGCGTCGAAGACGGCTCCCCGGCCGCCCATGCGGGGTTGCAGGCCGGCGATGTGATCGTCAGTGTCGACAACCACCCGATCTCCAGTTCGGCTGATCTGAGAAACCGCATCGGTCTGACACCGGTCGGGTCGGATGTGGCCGTCGAATATCTGCGCGATGGCGCCCGCAAGAGGGTGACCATTCGTATCGCGCCGGAAAACGCGGCAGCCTCCGCGCCAGCACTACCCGATCGTCTGGAAGGCGCGCAATTCCAGGACGCCGCCGGCAACGTCGTTGTCTCCCAGGTTAAGGAAGGCAGCGCGGCCGCGCGAGCGGGCTTGCGCGCCGACGACGTCATCGTGGCGGTCAACCGCAAACCGGTTGCCACGGTGGCCGCACTGAATGTCGCGTTGCACGAGGCAAGCGGCACGATCGCGCTGGATCTGTTCCGCGATGGGGCGAAGTTGTTCCTGGTGGTTGGCTAGGAAACCCCAGACTGGGCGAGAGCAATCCAAAAGCATTCATTGATTGGTGCCACCGCAACGCGCTGAGCTTTCTGGCGCAGCGCTCGCCGTAACCGAGCCAAGCGAGGCGTCAGGTCCTTATCCTGGGTAAGGATCCGCCGGGCGAGCCGGCCTACATAGATCAGCCATTCATGTTGGAGGCCACCAGCTCAGCCGCCAACCATCTCACGGTCTCTGTCGAGGTCCCTCTGGCGGTTCAGGAAGCATCTGGTTTCCAGCTAGACCGTCAAGGAGCCTGATAACCTCTTTGGCCTCTTCCGACTTGCATGCATAATAGCGCCACGTGCCTACCGCGCGACATTCGATGATCCCTTGTTCGGCCAGAAGGCTTAGATGCTGGCATGTGGCCGAATGGCTGAGACCCAGTAGGTCAGCTATGTCGCCCACCGTTCTCTCACCGTCGATCAGGTGAACCGCGATCAAGAGGCGCTTGGCATTTCCCAGAACAGTGAGATATCGTGCCGCGACCGCGGCCTGATCTCGAAAGGTGAGGGGCTCGGCCGGTCGCCGTATAGTCAGGTCGGCCTTAATTTCCGCCATACGTTGTCCGACATAAGAAGCCATGGCGCTGGTTCCGGTGTGGAGGCCGAGAAAATGCCTGTGGTGAGAATTTTAGTCAAGCTGATGCTAAAACAGTCCGCCAACTTCGGCCCCGGGTCAGGGCAGAGCCATTGGGTGGGCGTTATCCGGTGAATGCTTAGCTAGTGACGTCGACCCTCGCCGAGCCCTGCTGCGCGAGCGATCAACCTGTTGTAAGCGGCTGCTTCTTCTGAGGTGTCGAAGGCCACAGAAGTGACGCTGCCGTTCACGGCTATAACCACTGCCAGGAATGGAAGGCCTACGACGGCCGGGGCGTAAACGACGAAGGCTGGGCGGACATTTTTCATTGCCCATTGTAGCAGCATTTATGAGTTAACACCTAGTTCTCGCCATAAATGGCAACAAGGCCCGTTGAGCATTCGAGGTGAGCGGGCAGGTCCACGAGCTGATATCAACCAGCCCGGGTCAACAGGGGTACGGCCATAGGTAAGGTTAGTTAGTCAATTGCAGCGCTGTGAATTTCCCGGCGATTTCCTGGAAGACGTTGGGCAGCTTGTTAGGGTCGTTTACGGCGTAATAGTTGCTCGGATCAGTGGCGCATTTGCCGTAAAGCGTCCGGTTGGCCGCGGTGTCGGATTGCAAGGTAATCGTATAGATCTGGACTTGCTGCGCTTTAAGCTTCTGACACACGTCTAGCGTCCAGCGATCCACCATGCGCGCAGCGTCCGTTTGGTTGCTTGTGCCGAAGCGGCCGGACGAGAGAAATCCATAGGAGGTATAATCAGACTTTTCCGGTTCGTTGCTGGCTCCAAAGACGACGTTTTCGCCGTCGGTGAGTAGGACGACAATCTTGCTCGTGTTCGGTGCCTTCCAGGCGGCTCCATCGGTATAAGGCGGATCAGGGGAGAGTACGCGCATGCCCCAGGAAAGCCCCTCGGACACATTCGTGCCAGAGCCGTTCCACTCCTGCATCTGCGCGGCGGCGGTACGCAGTTTATCGAGGTCCGTGGTCAAGGGCACAACTGGTGTTGGACAGGCACGGTTGGGGCCCACCGTCAGCGGCCCTTTCTTATCGTTTATCTTTTTAGCCTTTGGGTTTTTGTACTTGGCGACTTTCTTGTCTTTCCCCTCCTTGTTCGCGCCGTCCTCGACGTCATCCGAGAGATAGGAATTGTTATAGACCTTGGCATCATTGCCATAGCTGGCGGACGGATCAGTGGCGTCGCCGGGGTCGTCCGGCGCGAAATATGGCACGAACAAAGTGTTGGCATCAGCTTGGTCAGGCGCCACATCAGAGATGGCAGCACTCCCTGGACGTGCCTCGACACAGCCCTTCCAGCCGGTACCCTTCCAGCCGGTACCCTCGGCCAGGTCTCTAAACAGGTCCATGTGATTGACGCGCTTACCATCGGGCAGCAACGGGAAATTCACCCCGTTGGTGGGAGACCTGCCATCCATGTCGATCCAGGACGGGTCAAACTCGTCGCCATTGACATTGACTGCTGTGACGAAAGGGACGAGCGCCGCAGTCACCTTTCGGGCCGGTGACTTTGCGCCCTCCAGGTTGTCAAGCAACGCTTTGGTTGCGTCACGCAGGGCCTTGATCTTGGCACCTGCCATCGAACCGGTATTGTCCAAGACCAGTACGACCTCAAGGTTATTGGTCGCCTCGACCGCGCCCGCATCGACCTCGATGTGCTGGTCTGCACCGAACAAGAAAGCAAAGTTCAGCGTTACATCAGCCGAAGCGACCGCCTTGGTCTTTACGGAATTGAGACCCTTGTCGACGGTCAAAACCGCCTTGGCGTTCGAGAGTTCACGGTGGCTGGCTACATTGACCTGGAAATAGCGGTCAAAAGCAGCCTTACGGTCCCCTTCGCTGTCCGACAGGTGCGATGAGGCAAGCGTGGCTGCGTCGAGCGAGGCTTGGAGGCTGACCTTTGCCCGCATGATGGTGGTGACGTCCGTCGCGAAGCCTACGGCCGCGAGGATCGCGGGTAACGCCAAACCCAATAGAAGTGCGAAGTTTCCACGCGTCGAGCGCCAAAAACCGAAAAACATGCTGCCCCCTTGTCGGCCAACCTGCCGATAACAGGGGCATGGTTGATGCGGGGTTTAGGTAACCCCGACCGGGAGCAAAAACGTCCGATTAGTTAATGGTACTCTTACAGCAGTCTGACATTTGTTCGAGGGTCACCCGCCGCGTAGCACGCGCCAAATGTCGTGCCAAAAGTAGGTGATGTTCGACGCCAGCGGCGATAGAGATGACGCCGAAGGCAGAATAACTCGCTCGCCGATTGTCGCACGCGCACTGTTCTATCGTCGCTCGGTTTACAAAGGCAACGAGCGCTTGAAAGATTCGATCACGCTCTCGTCCTCCGAGGGGAGTATGCGAGATGATGATTGGCGAACGACTGATGAACAATTGGCCACGCTTACTAGCGGACGACTATTGCAAACAAGTCCGGCATGGAGGGCTCGCACCCGGCGCGGGAGCAACTGGCGCTCCGCCTGATCGCTCTTTTCAGGGGAGCTGAAGGCCAGTGTAGGCCCAGTCATCGGACGGGCGGTTGGAGCAAGCAAAATTAAAAGTAGTTGCGCAAACATCACAGTCACTTTTACCAGCGTCCGGGTTATTAGCATTGGGAGGATTAATTCTGGGTCGGGAGAAAATACGTGAACAAATTCGTAGCACTTCTGGCTGTTGCCGCCCCGTCGGCAGGCAACGTCGCCTCAGCGGCCGACATGGTGGCGCCAATCGCGGGGTCGACCTATGATTGGAGCGGGTTCTACGCCGGCGGTCATGTCGGCTTTGCCAATGGCGACATCACGGCGACGGATATGACCGAGCCGAACGGTGGGTTTTTCACCGACGCCGTTCCGGCCGGCACAGAAGGCTTCGACTTCAACAAGGGCGGCTTAGCCGGCGGTATCCATGCAGGGGCGCAGTGGCAGTGGGGCCAATGGGTACTGGGCGGCGAGGCCACCTGGACGGCAACGCGCATCCGCAAGACGATTACCAGTCCCTACTTCCCGGACAGCGACACCGAGACCGCCAAAATCTCGAATTATGCGACGGTCGTTGGCCGCGTCGGCTATGCCTTCGATCGCGTGCTGATCTACGCCAAGGCAGGTTATGCTGGCGGTAAGGTGGATTTCCGCGCCCGAAACAACGATGCCCTCGTGACCTACGACAAGAATGAGCCGCAAAACGGCCACGCGCTTGGCGCCGGCATCGACTATGCCCTCACCAACAATCTCTCGCTGGGCGTTGACTATACGCACGTTGACCTCGGCCATAGGACCAGCACGGGTAACAACGTGTTCGATGATGGCACGCTCGGCGCCAATCCGGAGACCTACCGCACCAAGGCAAAAGTCGATGCCGTGATGGCCCGGCTGACCTACAAGTTCGGGATGGGTCAGTAAAAATCGGATTTAGGCTTCAGGGGAGCTCCCAGCCGATGAACTTGTCAGCTGGGGGGCCGCTTCCGCCGTAGACCATCGATCTCCTTCTTCATGTCCTGTCGCCGAAGACGGCGCTGAGGGCTTGCCGAAGATCTCCGCAGCAATCGGCCGCTGAAGCTCGTCATCCATAAGCCCGCCCGGTAATGTTAAGAACGTTTCGTTTACGTTGGCCAGAATATCGGGAATGGAACGCCGGGGAGCGACGGCCTCACATGTGAAAAGGCCGTGCCGATTGACAGTGCAAAGGTCCCCTAGGGGCTCCGCCGCCGGCACCTTTAAGCCGGCACATTCCTGTATCCGCGTTTGATCGGCGCTTTGCACCCGACACGCTTCGCTTGCTGCGGGCCTGACGCCTTGGCGCGGCACGAGCCCTGTCCATCGGGTTAGCGCTTCTGAGACACCCCTCCTGCCAGAGACGTTTCCGACGATGGCCTGCCGCCTTCCTTTTACCCTGACGGTCTTCACGATCACGCGCTGCTCGCCCTTGCTAAAATACCGCTTCACCGCCTTAAGCTGGACTGCAAACGTTCTGAGGTTTATGCTTCGCTCGTCGGCTTCCAATTGGCGATGTTCGAATGATCGGCCCGCAACGTCGCAACGAGATCGGCAAACCTCCTCATTGACATATGAATGGCTGCCATGATGCCACGGGCAATCGCTATCACGACGGGGTGACAAAAGCCTGCGCAGCTCTATTAACCAGCGCTGGTGATCCTCATCCGAACCGGCGCCAAGAACGGGAGCAGTCTCAAGAACTAGGGCCTCCAGCTAAGTGAGCCCCGGGGCTTGTAGCGCGCAGCGATCGCGGTGGCGGGTAAACCGTTGGTCATCATGCCCGCGATGCCTAAGTCAGCACAGCTTTCAGCCGAGCTGGGGCCAGCGCCTAGCTTAGGCAACCCAGCTCTCACGGGACTTCGACGCGAACTGAAGACGCTTGAAGAAAAGCCGCGCGAACTGAGAGCATCTACGGAGCGATGCTTTGGATCGCCGCCAAGCTGCAGAGCAATGGAGGCAAGCACGGAACCTATGGGACGCGAAGAGTAACCTGACGTTCGCTGCGGTGGCATGAAAAGATCAAAGGACCCGGCGAACATAGCGGACTGGCGAGCGGCAGGCGGCGCAAGGCGTGAACAGCGGTATCTGCCAGCGGATCGTGAGCTGGCGGCGCTGCGTTCAGGATGGCAGCAATTTGGGGCGACCCGCAGCCCGCCCTTACCAAGGGAGTGCTCTACCACTAAGCTATCGCAGTAGCTGGCGTCCGAATCGCCCGTCGTCAGCCTGCTTGACCAACAAGAACACGCTTCCCAAATCGGCAGCAGGAACCGGCAGTACTGGCGGGCGGCTCTTCCAAACACAAAAGACCCGCCTATCCAGTTGCGGAAGGCGGGTCTTCGGACCGAGCCTAGTCAGCGTCACTCGACGATCTGAACCACCTTGCGAGTATCGGGGTCCACGAGCACGGCATGATCTCCCACCACGGTGTACTTATACCTGACGTCGGGAACGTCAATCGTGTGAAGCTCGACGGTGTCTGGAAGTGCGGTGCCGACGTTGAGTTCGATGCCGAGCAGGCTGACCGATGCGAGCTTTTGCTTGTGGATGTATTCCCGAACGACGGTTTGCTGTTCGGGCTTGAGAATTACGACGTCCTCCGCAAAGGAAGTCCCAATACCGGCGATGAGAACGAGCGTGCCTGCGGCGCCGACCAGATATTTTTTCATCACAAATTCCTTGTTCATTGAGATGAGTTTCAAATTATGTGTCCCGATCAACCCCCATTGGCCGGCGCGGGCGCCGCAGGTGCGGGCGCAGGAGCCGCAGGCGCAGGCGCCGGGGCTTCGACTTTTGGCGCTTCCACCTTGACGTTGATGTCCTTCCCGCCGCCATGGAGGTTTATGACGCCGGTGAAAATCAGCAACACAACGATCGCAATAAGTCCAAGAACAATGGCGACCGCAGTGCCGCCGCCGCCTCCCGAGTTAACAACAGTTGGTCCGTCAGCCATCTTTTTCTCTCCTAGTTCAACAACTTACCAGTGAACAACGATCAGTGATGCCGAGCGTTCCACGGTGAGGCTAAGGTCTTAGTAGGAGTTGGACTAAGGTCCGACGGGGCAACAATTTCGCAGATCAAGCGAAAGGTAGGGGTCTAGCGCCCTATGACCCGGCCAACCATGGATTGTTTGGTGGTCAGGTATGGCTCTTGCCGCCGGCGGCCCAATGCTCTTGGCGCCACCGGTCCAATGCTCTTCAGTCAATTTTCGTCTCGACTATCGACCTTCGTAAAGCCTCGCGCGCGATGTCAAACTCGGAGGCCGAAATGCTTCCGTCCTCATGGCTCTGGTCCATGATCGTAGCTTCCAACAGCGCGCGTTTTCTGAACTCGCCAAGCGCGCCGACGTCCAAAAAGGCCAGCCGGCGACGATGAATACTCATAGGACGGGGGTGGCCATGGACGGTATCGGTACCAAAATACACCCTCCGAGCATCGCTACGATCGTCAATTTGGCGATTCATATCTTGGCTGATTCACCGGGAGTTCCAGCAACAAATTCTGAAGATCAGAAATCGCGAACGGCTTGGCGAGAACAGGACTGCCAACGTAGGCGGGATCAAGTCCTTGTGAACCGTAGCCGGTCGCGAAAATGAAACATATGCCGCGCTCCTTGAGGGCGTCAGCGATGGGATAACTCGGCTGACCGTCCAGGTTGACATCGACAATAGCAAGATCAAATGCACCCATTCGGGCAAGGTCGAGACCCTGCTGCATGCGCGACGCCACAGCAGCGACTTCATGGCCCATTTCTGTCAACATGTCTTCGACCAGAAAAGCAACCATCGGCTCATCTTCAATCACAAGAACGCGAAGTTTCGTGGCTAAATGGCCCATGAATTCAATCCTCATTGCAAGCGGTAAGAAAACTATGCCATCGGCAAGCAGATGTCGCAGACGACCCCGGGAGGGCGGAACGAGAGCGTTACCTCTGCATTGAATTCGCTACCCAATGCACGCTCGAGAAGACGGCTGCCAAAACCTTTATGACTCGGCGATCGGATCTCTGGTCCGCCGCTCTCTTCCCAATGCAATGCAAGCTGTTGCTCGGGATCTGATCCAAGAACGTCCCATCGGATCTCGATGCGTCGCTCCTCGTTGGCCAAAGCACCGTATTTGGCCGCATTGGTGCAAAGTTCATGAAAGGCCATCGACAGTGAGAGAGCGAGTTTTGGCCTGAGGCGTAGTGCAGGTCCTGACATGGCGACCCGCACATCGAGACGGACGCACAGGGGCGCGATCGTCTGAGCAATCAGTTCGTCGAGTTGAATGCCTTCCCAATCCTCGCGTGTGAGCACGTCGTGGGCGCGCGACAACGCGATGAGCCTGCTTTCAAACTGACGGAAGGCGGGGCTGGGCCCCTCCCCGCGAAAGCTTTGTGCGGCCAGCGACTGAACCGTCGCGAGAGTATTCTTTACCCGATGGTTCAGCTCGTTAACCAGCAACTGCCGGCGCTCTTCATGACGACGCTTCTGGGTGATATCTCGCGCGATCTTGGATGCGCCGACCACGTTGCCGCGCCCGTCCTTCAGAGGTGAAACTGTCAACGACACATCAACGAGCGTTCCGTCCTTGCGCATGCGCACGGTCTCATAGGGAGCAACACGATCGCCGCAGCGGATACGATCAAGGATCGCCGGCTCTTCGTCCTGGCGATCCGGCGGAATCAGAATGTTGATCGGCCTGCCTATGACCTCAGCTGCGCTAAATCCGAACAGGCTTTCCGCACCCTTGTTCCAGGTTTGAATGGCGCCATTCGTGTCCTTGCTAACGATCGCGTCCTCGGAAAACTCTACGATTGCAGCGAGACGCCCTGCATACTCTTCCGCCTTTTTTTGTTCCGTGACATCAACCAGCATGTTGATTGCACCCACTAACCTGCCATCGGTATCGTGTAAGGGCGTCGGATAGGGGATGAACGGGACACGTGTGCCGTCGGGCCTTTCCGCGACCGCTTCTACACCCCGAACCGGCCGGTTCTCCCTAAGCGCGATTGCCATGGGACATTGGTCATGGGGCAGCGGCGTCCCGTCCGGATTGAACAGTCGCCAGGTAACACACCATTTGTCTCCTGGTCGTGGCGTGCGCCCCGCCAAATCGACCGCGGCCTTGTTGAAGAACGCAATACGTCCCTCGGCGTCGGTGGTGTAGACTGCGGCCGGCAGCGCCTCGAGCAATTCTCGCATGTGGCGTTCGCTCTCCAGGATTCGATCCTTCATCCGTTTGGATTCCGGGATGACGCCGAGCCCGATGTGCTGGCCTAAATGACCTTCTTGATGGAACATCGCGGCAAGCTCCACTCGATCTCCAAATTCACCTCCCTAAGATGGGATAGAAGAGCGGCAGTCACATTCCTCCAAGCATGCATGACATCAGGGCAAACATTTATCGGCTGACAGCTCGCTGCCGGTGAGGTCTTCAGCAACGCTTGGTATAGCGTCCAGCATATCCCGGACGCGAGTAGCCAACCCTTCAAACGTGAACGGCTTGCTGATGAGTTGTACGCCGGCATCGGGGGTTTCGTGAATATCCTGTCGTGAACAGCACCCTCAACCCGGGTCTCATTTGTTTGGCAAGCTCCGCCAACTCCCGCCCGCTTTTTCCCGGCAGCACGACATCAGTGAACAGCAGGTCTATCCCGTCCGATGTTCACAGGATGCTCAGCGCAGCATCAGGGTGTTCCGCTTCCAGGACGTTATAGGCAAGTTCGACCAGTACCGTCTTGACGCGGTGAGCGCTCGGCAGAGCTTTCCGCCTCAGTCAGAACGTCAATGGTGTATGGTTTGTTCAGAACTTGGCAATCCTTGAAGGTCTTAGGGACGCCAACACGCCCATATCCCGTGCTGAAAATGAAGGGCAACTGCCGTCCCTTCAAAATCTCTGCTACAGGAAAGACAAGCTCTCCAGCCAAATTGACATCGAGCACCGCGAAATCCAATGTCTCGGTTCGGGCGGCATTCAACGCCTTTGCCAAGGTCGCGACCGCGCCTGCGACCTCACATCCCAAATCCTCAAGCATGCCCTCGATGAGCAACGCTACGCTGCCCTCGTCTTCGACCACAAGCACACGTAGCCCAGCAAGATCAGTCATTCCCCGGCGGTCCCCAGCGGAACAACAATCCGGCAGTGCAATTCTTGTGGATCGAAGACGAGGTCGATCTCGCCGCTCAAATCCCGCTCGATACACCTTTCCATCAGCCGAGTGCCGAAACCGCGGGCCTGGTTCGCGCGCAATGCCTTCGCCACTCACTATATGAAGGCCGACAGCACTGTTCTCGAAAAAATCCTCAACGTCGCTGGTTCTGCGCTGAACCTCTTCCTGCATTGCCTTGTGCGCCGAGATGTCCCGGAAGCAATTGTTCGCGCCCTGGATGTTGCCTTGGTGATCCCTCAAGGCGCGGATATTGACCAAAGCAGTGAAACGCGTGCCGTCCGGGCGCGCTCCATTATCACTTCGCCATTGCGGGTGGTCGTCCCCATGCGTACCGCATCCGCCATCGGGCAGTCCTGCGCTGGAAGCGGTGTGCCGTCAGGCAAGAATACCCGGTGCGATCCGCAGAAGCGCTCTTTTCGTCCGTCCGTTCGGAGTGCGTCCCCACAGAACAGCTGCCTCCGAGTTGTAGCGGATCAGCCAGCCATCTTGGTCGCAAAGGTATACAGCGCCAGGGATGGGGCTTCCAGCGCCGTCGGAGCCGCGGCGACAAGTGCATCAAGTTCTGTAAGTTGACGCTGTATGGGAAAGTCTTCGACGTTCGACATCTTTGGAACGCTTCAACTGGCGAGCGAGAACCCCTGTCCCACATGCTGAAGGGCAGCGCCAAACCCGCAAGTCGCGATTCCCCCAAGCAACGCCCCCGAAAACGCCGCGCGTCAAGATTGGTTCCAAATTGGTTTCGTCGCAAGATCGAGGATACACAAGCGCGAACATTCGCTGTTGAGGCCCCGGGAGAACCGCTCTAGCTGGCGGCGCGCAGGCGCTGAGAGCGAACCAAGGCCTTCAGGCCGTCGGAATCCAACGCCTGCCCGAAGGCATAGCCCTGCAGTATATCGCAGCCCAGCTCCTTCAGTATGCGTGCGTGCTCCATCGTCTCGACGCCTTCCGCTATGACTTTGATACCCAGGGTCTTGCCGATCTCGATGATCGACGAGACAATCTGCCTTCGTTGCGGAGATTCGACAATCGGGATGACCAGCTGCCGGTCAATCTTCAGCCGGCGCGGCTGTATCTTGATCAGGCTGACTATGGAGGCGTAGCCCGTACCAAAATCATCTATCTCTATATCAATGCCCAGTTGCTTGATCTGATCAACATTCCAAGTCACCAAATCGTCGTTTTCGTCAAGGAAAATGGACTCAACAAGCTCGAATGAAACTGTTCCCTTCTTGATATTCAGATCTCGCAAGCTCTTTATGAGTTCTCCATCTTGGAGCCGCCGTGCCGAAACGTTGACTGATACACGCGGTATATGAAGATTCGCGGCAGACCAGTCTTCAAAATCTGAAAGCGCTTGGTCCAATATGGTTCGATCGATCATCGAAACGACGTTTAGTTCTTCTGCAATCCTTAAAAAGACATCCGGTGCTAAGATGCCCTTCCTTGGGTGCCTCCAGCGCGCAAGCGCCTCGACTCCGACAATTTCGAGAGTTTTTGCACCGAATTGGGGTTGGTAGAAGGCTATGAACTCATTGCGCTCAAGCCCGCCAAGAATTTCGTCGGCCATCCGCTTTGTGTCGACGATTTCGCTTTGCATCGCTTCAGTGAAGAATTCGTGCCGATTGCGCCCACGGTTCTTAGCTCGGTAAAGCGCGATGTCGGCGTTCACCAGGAGGTGCTTAGCTTCGACGTCTTTTCCGTTGTCGACCGCAATTCCCACGCTAACACCAAACCGGCATCGGTGGCCTTGGTAGTAGACGGGCTCGCTCATCTGGCTGATGAGGCGGTCGGCCAGCAGTGCCAGTCGCTTGATATCGTCATGCACCGGGCAAAGGATGACGAATTCGTCTCCTCCGATCCGAGCGACGAATCCTCCATCCTCGACCTTGGATCGAAGGACGGTGGATGCGTGAACCAACATCGCGTCGCCCGCAGCGTGGCCGAGCGTGTCGTTGATGTGCTTGAACCGATCCAGGTCGATGTGAAGCAAGGCCGCTTGACCGCCGTCGCGCCTGCAGTTGGCTGCGTACTGTTCCAATACCTGGTCGAGGTAACGACGGTTGGGCAAACCGGTCAGTGAATCATGAAGCGCGATATGCTCGATGCGGGCCTTGGCCGCCTCGAGTTCGACATTTCTCGACTCCGACAGTTGTTTCGAGCGAACCAGATCGCTGTTTAGCAGGACATCGGCTGTGACATCCCATTCCGCACCAATCATTTTGGGCGTCTCATTTGGGGCTTGGTATATGGTCGCCTTAGATCGGACATGACGAATCTCGCCATCCGGACGAACAATTCGGTATTCCGACGAATATGTTCCGCGGCTGGCCACGGCATGGTCGAAATCTGCGTGGGCGGCGGCCAAGTCCAGGGGGTGAATTGCGCCTGCCCAATCCGAGTAGCCTCGACGCCCTCCATCGCTGGGTCTGCCATATATTTCATTGACCCGATCGTCCCACGACAGGTCATTGGTCGCGAGATCGTGTTCCCAAACGCCAATGGCAGATGCCTCCAAAGCGAGTTCTAGTCGTCTCGACAATCGACGCAGTTCCGCATAATTACGCTGTCTCTCGCCAATCAGACGACCTGTGACCAAGCATGGGATCACAATCAGCGCCCCGGCCGCGGCCATGATTGCGCGCAACAACCACGCGTTGCTGGGAGTTGAAGCCCAGCCGTTTTTGGGGATTGCTGCGATCTGCCACGATCCTGACGGGAGCAGAACTTCGGCCGTCACTGGATTGTTTTTGCGGACGCCCACATCACCGAAGAATTGATCTCCGCTTGGGCCGAGGGCGTCTTTACCGATGAGCGCGACGTCAATCCCCAGATCATCGTCAAGCAGGCCGCTCGCCTTGTAAAGACGCTGCACGTCGACAACGGCGGAAATGATGCCCCAGAATCTTTCAGTGTTGCCCGCGCTCGGCACAAAAACCGGAAAGCGGCCGATGAAGCCTTGGCCGCCCTGCTTCAGGTCGACCGGACCGGCAAGGATCAACTTGCGCTCGTCTCGCGCCCGCAGCGCGGCGTTACGCTGCCGATCGTCCGTTCGGTAATCGAGGCCTATCGCTTTCTCGTTGCCCTTCAGGGGGTACATCAAGGAAACGACCAGATCGGGCGCGCCAGCAATATTGTTCAGTTGCAAGTCACCGCCAAACAGGTTGCTCGCGAGCGAAGCGAAACGCTGCTGTCCCATGTAGGGTTCAGTCACGACCGTCGCGACAAGCCCATGCACGAGTTGGAGGTTCCCGTTGATGTTCCCCTCTAGCTTGGCGCGGATCAGATTGACCTTGGCCAGGACATCCGCACGAGCGGCCTGGTCCGAAACGATCTTGTTCTGATGGTCCGCATAAGCCGCGCTAATGGCAATAACCAAAATCGCCACTGCGGCCGGAATATTTGCCGACGAAAAAACAGCTTCCTTTATGCCGCTGAACCTACCGCCGAAAAGAGCCAATAGGGTGGAACTCCCCTTTGTTAATCAGGTTCTCGGATCGACCCGCCGACAGAACATTAGCTTCCATTAATTAATATTGAACCTCCTCAGTCGTGAAAACTTTGTATTTCCCGACGTGTGTCGACACCACCGTCCATGCGGGAACAAGCCAGGATGGACGGTGCCGCCGTCGGCACTCAACGCAAGAGCAGCAACCGGTTTCAAGGAGCCCTGCCATTTCCGGTCAACTCGCCGGCGGGGGTAACCGTCGGAGGGGTGCGGCGCTTCTGGAACGCCCACTCGCCAGAGCTGGCCGGGCCGGCGCCGGCAGAGTCCCGGTTGAGAACCGAGGCGCCGCACTTTTGTCATGGCATTGACCAAGTGCGAAAGAGCCGATTCAACTGTTACTAGAGCGCTTCACGACGGAAGCGTATCCGGCGTTTTCGAAGTAGTTCTTGCATTCGGCTGCCTCGATGGTTTCGACGAGGTGGTCGATGTGACGCCACGTGTCCTCGACGGTGCGTTTCTGGGCTTGGCGCATCCAGTGTTTGATCTTGGCGAAGGCCTGCTCGATGGAATTGAGGTCCGCAGATTAGGGCGGCAGGTACCAAAGCCTAGCGCCGGCAGCCTTGATCATCTGCCTGATGGCCGCCGACTTATGACTTCCCAGATTATCCATGACGACGATGTCGCCGGGCTTCAGAACGGTGACGAGCTGCTGCTCGACATACGCGCGAAAGCATTGGCCATGATTGGTCCGTCGAAGACGCAAGGTGCCGCGACCCGATCCCAGCGCAGCGCGCCGAGGAAGCCAGTGTGCGCCAGTAGCAGTGTGGATCCAAGCCGCGCAGCCGCTTGCCCCTCGGGCCCCAGCCTCGCAGGGGAGCCATGTTGGTCTTTATCCAGGTCTCGTCGATGAAGACCAGACACCGCGGGTCGAGGCCGGCCAGTCAGAAACGCCATCGCTGACGCTCCCGGGCGATATCAGCGCGTGCCTGCTCGAGGGCGAACAGCGTTTTTTTGAAGCTCGGCCCCTCGCTACGTGCTCACCGGGGGGCGTCCACACATGAATCACAAAACTCAAAAACCGGGAATCCCCATTCATCCATAAAGCCGTAAACCGCTCCAGTGCCCCTCGATCACCTTGGAGCAACAAGATATGGTATTTTGCCGACGCTGCGCTTCGTCGCGCCAATGGAATAAGCCATTGGGATCTTAGGGGAGTTCTTTGGCAGGCCGTACATATCCTTGCCTGCCCTCACTGCAAATGAAAAGTGCTGCCACGAAACCGTGTCATGCTCATTCAGAAAATCGAGCGTCAGCCCCGCTGAAATCAGCGCGTTCACCACGTCGCTGATCGGATGGATCCACTCATAATACCGAGGATGCTTCAAAATGCGGTCGTCGCCGGTATAGGTCCGTTCCTCGTTCCATGCGAGCGGTCGAGCTACAGGCGTTCGCCAATCGTGCTTAAACTCCAACGCCGCGGCCTTACGATCACACTGAAACATCAACGGATGGCCCTCGGCCATGTAGAGCCGGCCGCCTGGTCTCAGGAGATCGAAAACGACCCGCGCCCAGCGGAACACATCGTCCAGCCAATTTACCGAACCCCAGGTAACGTAAGCGATGTCAAAGGTCCGGCCGAGCGCTTCGACTGCCTCGAATAGTGGCGCTTCCACAAATCGCACATCAGTGCCTGCCTTCGCCGCGAAATCCCGCGCAGCTGCGATCGCGGTCGGTGAAAAGTCCAGACCGACCACGCTGCCAGCACCAAGATTCTTCAAGCTGATCGTGTCGAGCCCGATGTGACATTGCAAATGGACGATATCCTTGCCGACGATATCGCCGACCTCGCCCGTTTCCAGCTCATAGAGATTGGATCCGCCTGCCAGCACATTTTCAATCTGGTAGCTGCCCGTCGTGTCGGTCGAATGGAGTTCGGCCCGATCATCCCAATTCAGGAGATTTGCACCCAGAAACGGTTCCAAATTACCCCCTATTACCAGCGACGACTGACGCTTGGTTAACAAGTCGTTAATATACCTTTGCAGCGAAAGAGTCGCGCGTCAATGTGCCCAGGCGGACGGGTGCGCCTACGTCGCAAAGCCACCCTGCCTCTGCGGCCGCTGTCAGCCCAGCATCCAGTCGTGGAGGATAGTGGCGGCGGCTCCTCAAAATCGCCCCGGTGATGGGCTAAACGCCAACTTCTGGCGTCGGGCGCGAGTCGCCGCCTTCAAAGCTTATCCAAAACCGAACCTAGTGTCCCGCTTTCTTCATAAGCAAACGAAATTCGGGCTGAGGAGACGCCCCACCGCGATAGCCGGGGTCATTTTCAGCTGCGTCTTGTGCATCTTAATGAAGTGGTACCAACGGTGTAGATCCCGACCATGTGGACGTGGTTGTCGAACTTCTTCGAGCGGGTTGGTGAGCGCGAGAAGCGGCGGTTCGCCATGCGCATGGAGGTTGGCGCGCTCGATATGTGATGAACTGACATGCACGGGATCGGGATTGCCTTCGATCCGCGTCTTGGTCGCGCTGGTGCAGACGGCGGGCCTGAAGCGGAGTTCCGGCGACTTGTTGCTTTTCGGCTCGCCGTACTGCTTCACAGCATGGCGTAATCGATGGCAGCCAAAGGCCTCCTCGACCGCGTTAAGATAGGCGCGGTGGGCGTCGGGTCGTAAGCTGGACGCAGTCCTTCCGGTCCGCCATGAAGGCCAGAGATCTAAGGTTTTGGCTTGGCTGGCCGAGAAGTGTCTAGGTAGCGTCCGGTTTCCCGATAACGGGTCGTTGCCCGTTGCAGGTGTAGAAACGGCCACCCCGACCCGCACGAGTGCGAATGCCTCCGGCCTTATCCCGACATTCGCGACAACCGAGCCGGATGGATCGAACGCTCGGCGCCGCCTGTGCACTCGACATCATAACGCTCCTTCATGACCGGAACCGCTCGGTGTGCCAGTCGGTCTTGCCGTGAAGGCAGCCGTCACGATGTTCGTCGAACAACGCGGAGCAATCAATTTCATATCGAAACAGGGCGGTTGGATCGGACACAAGCCAAGAGGCTTGATATCGAAGTCGCCTAAGGCTGGCGGTTTTCTCGATTCGTGCTTGAGGCTCTTCCTCGTCTGGCAACGGCCGAGTCGCTCTTTTCTTTTTCTCGGTAGGAGATTGCATCGTGACAGCTCTCCTGGACTTGAACGAGTATACCCCCAGCACGCGCAGATTTCACGCTCATCCAGTGAACGAGACATCCTCTGAATGGAGGATGCCAGCCGCTCTTAGTCACGTCGAGGTTGGCTGCTATGCTTTTGGTCCAGCGCACGCTGGCGGTTGATGCGGGCGAACTTCGCTCTCACTTGATCTAGGAGGCTCGGCCCATAGGGGCAAGTTCGTGGAATGCCTGCACGTCAAACCATGGCCTTGTTGCGGAGGGTCGGCGACTCGATGGCGCCCACACCACATGCGATCACGAACTATTCCGGCTAGAGAACCATCAGTACTTTCTGAGGTATAGACAATGTCGCGGGGGCGCGAGGAGCGCGAATTGCGGCGCGATAACAATTGTCCAACTTGGTTTTCAGAAATCCTCGCTCATCGACGGGCGCTGCTCAATCAAGACCTTCGGCGTGACGCCGCATCAATACGGTCTCAGCCTTCGTCTGGACTTTGCAGAAAAGCTGCTTGCCGAGCGCCCGCCGTTCACGGACCTCGCTTATCTGAGCGGGTTCTCGAGCCAGAGCCATCTCACTACCGCAATGAAGAAATATCGCAATCTGACGAGAGCTCCGATCACATGACGGTAAGTAGGCCGCACGGAGGTTTGACCCTCGGGCGCCCCATTGCCGTGCGTTATCGGCCTGGCAACTGACCGATCATGGTGCAATCGACCGTGGGGCCCGAACGCTCGGTGTACGCGGCGTAGAATAGCTGATCCCGGTTCATGGAGATTTCACGAACCAGCTTTCGACGAACCGCGGTGGCGAACATCGCGGCGTCGGTGACGCCGATTGCAAATGCGTCCGGTCCGCCGATGACGCAGCGCTCGAAATAGGATTGCAGGCTGGAGGGGTCGTACCGTGCAAACCCGTCGGCCTCGCCGAGGCGGGGCAGTGCGATAGGCAGCCCGTTGATCGTCACACCTTCCGCGACAAGAAAGTGCCGAATGGGGTCAATGAGTGCTCCGGCATTGTTGGGTCCGTCGCCAGATACGTCAATAACACGGCGCGGGCTGCGCAAGCCGCTCTTCGCGAACAGGCCATTCGCGGCCTGCAACGCGCCGGAAATCGAAGTTCCCCGGCCTTCAGTCAACGACAGAGCAGCGAGCCCGTCCGCCAGAGTCAAAGCATCCTCGCGGCTTTCGACAATTGTCCACGGCACGATGACGGTTTGCTGATTTGGCCCCGCCCACTCTAGATAGAGGACTGCGATTCTTCCCACTCCTCCCGCCTTGATTGCCATCGCGATATCCGCGTGGCGGAAAGCATCAACATAGCCGGCGCGCTGCACTTTTTGCTCAATTCTACTCATCGACGGCGAGACGTCCACGGCAAGGATCAATTGCAAATCGACTTCAGCCAGGCCGCCAGCGGGACGGTCCGTCGAGTGAGATCGTGGCGCAGTCGCGAAGAGCAGGGCGAGCAGGAAGGCGCCAGTGAGCCGCAGCATGGGTCTTGCACCCATGCTTTCAGCAATCCGTAGAAGGCAGTCCATGGCGAACCCCTCTAATGACAATGGTATGTGGAATTGTCGGTCCGGGGCGTTTGCCAAGTCACGAACGGCTTACGATCATTCGCCGAAATCCGCGCTCCTCGCGCGGTCTGGAATGATCAGTCGGCGCAGCGCGAAACCGTGCTAGTATGGGACTGCGGCTTCGTGCTTGAGGTGAACCGGCTTGAATAGCTCGCCGCCCAGGACGTTCGTCCTCAACGGCGTGACCGCCGATCTGAGCAGCGAGACGTTGCGCGACCAGTCCAACAGGATAATCGCACTACGCCACCAGACCTTCGCGGTACTTCGCCACCTTCTGGAGAATGCTAATCGCGTTGTCACCAAGGACGAACTGATGAAGGTAGTCTGGAATGGGCTAGCCGTCACCGATGACAGCGTGGTCCAATGCATTCACGAGATCCGTGCGGCGCTCAACGACAGTCGCCAGGCCGTCGTGCATACAGTGCCGAGGCGGGGTTACAGGTTGGTCCTTCCCTCAAATGCCGGACCAAGATTGGCTACAATTCTGGCGGCAGGATTGGCCGGCGAAGTCCGGCAGGCATGCAAGGATGAGCGGAGCATTGCTGCACTTACACACGGGTACAAGCAGGTCCTTTATGGGCTGCTGATGAAACATGCCGGTCGTGTCTTCGCGAGCGTCGAAGAGACAGTCCTTGTGGAGTTTGCTGGCCCCGTCGAGGCGTTGCGGTGTGCGAACGAGATCCAGCATGAGTTCGATCGGCGGAACTGCGAGGTTCCCCAGACAAAGCGGCTGCGCTTCCGCATCGGCGTTGACCTTGGTTACGTCGTCGCCGAGGGCGACCACCTCAGGGGCGAGGCCGTCGAGGTCGCAGCTCATCTTCAAACCTTGTCACGCCCCGGCGGGATTTGCATCACGGAACCGGTCCGCGCCCAGGCTCAGGACCACCTCTCGCTGGATTTCATCGATCTCGGCGACCACAAACTGAAGGATGTCGCCCGTGCCTGGCGCATCTACCGCGTATGTCTTGCGTCGGAGGAGCCGGTCAGATCGCCATTTCGCGGTCTCGCTGCCTTCGAATTCGAAGATGCCGATCTATTCTTCGGCCGAGCGCGGGCGATTTCTGCCTGCACTGCCAGACTGGAGCAGCAGGCGGCAAGCGGCACGGCATTCCTGCTCATCTACGGAATGAGCGGTTGTGGCAAGTCTTCCCTCCTGCGCGCTGGCCTGCTGCCGTCATTGACGCGACCTGGAGCCGTCGCAGGCATATCCTTGTGGCGTCGCTGCCTGATCCGCCTCTCCGAAGGACCGGATGCATTCGCGGTGTTGGCTGCGGCGCTGCTTCACGACGCTGCTTTGCCGGAGCTGTCCTCAGAGGCAACAGTCGCGGAGTTTGCTCGACTCTGCAGGAACACGCCGGATCGAGCCCTGGCGATGGTCCGACAGGCACTTCGCAACGCCGCAGGGCCGGCCCGCTCCCAGATCAGATTGCTTGTGGTCATTGATCAATTGGAGGAGCTGTTCACGACGGAGATGCAGCCGGCGACGCGCGAGGCCCTTGTACGGTTCATGGCGGTGCTGGCCGCGAGCGGATTGGTCTGGGTGATAGCGGCGATCCGTTCGGACTTCTTTCACCGCTGCGGCGAGGTCCAAGGTTTTTCGGCCCTCAAGGACGGCCTGGCCAGCTACGAACTTCTGCCACCAACCGGCCCAGAGATCGCGCAGATGATCCGCGAACCTGCGGTCGTGGCCGGGCTCCGCTTCGAGGAGAGTGCCGAGTGGGGGCGGCTCGATGACGTGCTGCAGGCGGCAGCAACTGCCGATCCCGGATCATTGCCGCTTCTCGAGTTTGTCCTTGACGCGTTGTACCAAGCCAGTGGCGACCGACGCGTTCTCACCTTTGCGCACTATCGCGCGCTCGGCGGGCTCGAAGGCGCAATCGCGCGCCGCGCCGACGAAGTCCTGGATTTGCTTGCGCCCGGGATCCAGGAGGCCTTGCCCGCGGTGCTGCGCGCCCTCACCACGGCGAACCTGGGCGATGATACGGTCACGGCACGTGCGGCCCCGTTTACCGACGTTGCGGGCACTCCCGAGCGATCGGCCCTCGTCAGGGCACTAATCGACGCCCGGCTCCTCGTCAGCGACGAGGACGCCGCAGGGCATGTCTTCGTTCGTCTTGCACATGAGGCACTGTTGAGCCGTTGGCCGCGCGCCGGTGACATTGTGAATGCTAACCGGAACTTCCTCGCGACGCGCGAACGCCTGAAGGCTGACGCCCACCGATGGCACCTGGAAAGCAGGAATCGGGAGCTTCTCCTTCCGTCCGGCAAACGTCTGTCGGAGGGCGAAGAGTTGATGCTGTCAAGGCGGGAGGAGGTCGACGATGCCGTCCTTGAATACATCGAGGAGTCCTTGCGTGCCCACCGGCAGAAGGAGGAGAAGGACCGTCACGCAGAGTTAGCGCTGGTCGCGGCTGCCGAAGAGGCAAAACGCGAACGCCTGGAGCGCGAAGCCGAGCGCCGGAGCCTCGCGGCGGCCGCAGCAAACCGCCTTGCCCGACGGACACGGAACGCCGCTATCGTGGCAATAATGCTCGCTGTTATGGCGGGTGCAGGCGCACTGGTCGCCTTCAAAGCACGGGAGGAAGCAAGAGGCCAACGCGATCAGGCGCTGCGCAATCAGTTCCTTTCGCTTTCGTTCCTCTCGGAGCGATCCGCCGCGGCAGGCAACACCGAAGCTGCGATCCGGTTGGCGCTTGAGGCGCTACCCTCGAAAGACCAACCCGAGCGGCCATATCTCTTTGAGGCGGAGGCAGCTCTCTACAAGGCTCTGCTGGCGCACCGGCAGATCAAAATCTTCCGCCCTGGCGCCGGTGTGACGCATGCGGCATTCAATCCCACAGGTGATCGCATCGTCACCGCATCCTATGACAGAACTGCAGCAGTCTGGGACGTCTCCAGCGGCGCCGAAACTGCAATTCTTAGAGGTCATGATGGGGTCGTGGAGAGGGCCGAATTCAGCCCCGACGGGAGTCGTATCCTGACGGCCGCGAGGGACGGCACTGCACGTCTGTGGGACGCCGTCTCGGGAGAGCAGCTCTACATCCTGCGGCCGGTAGGCAATTACCCGACGGCAATCTTCAGCCCGGATGGCACCCGGGTGCTGACGGCGGGAGAGAACAGCGATGCAACGCTCTGGGATGCTAGCACCGGGAAGAAAGTCCTGGGTGTAAGCAGCGACGCATATACGCGTGCTGCTTTCAGTTCTGACGGCCGCAGATTCGCGACGGCGGGCAAGCATTTTGTTTCGATCTGGAATGCCGCAGACGGCGTGCTGACAGCGTCGATCCGAGTGACCTCCTGGCCCTACACCCTGGCGTTCAGCGCGGACGGAAGCCGGATGGTGGCCGGCCCGTGGGGTTGGCATTCACACCGCGACACTTCCAGCCTTTTCGATTTGTCGAAAGGAACGGAGATCGCAAAGTTGGCCGGCAGCAAGAGCGACACGCAATTGAACGGGGTGATCTTCAGCCACGGGGGTCAGCGGATCGCCACGGTATCTCTCGATGGCACTGCCCGGATCTGGGATGGCACGTTGGGAACGCTGGATGAGGTGCTCGGCCAAGAGGTCTCGGGGTTAAAGCCTGACATCGATACAGATGAACGCGATCTGGAGATGAACGGTACTTTCACCCGGGACGACCGCTTCCTTGCGACGACCTCGATCAATGGGCAGATCCGCATCTGGGACGCTGAACGCGCCTCGTTGGTGACGACGATCGCCGGTCATGAATCCCTGGTCGAGCATTTGGAATTCAGCCCGGTCGACAGCAACATTCTACTCACTGCTTCACACGATGGCACCGCTCGGCTTTGGGATGTCGACGGCGCCCTGACGACGTCGCTCTCACATGAATATCGGCCGACTTTCGCGGTCTTCAGTCCCGACAACGTCCACCTGCTGACCGGCGGAGGCGACAGCGCGGCGCACCTGTGGGATGTCGCGAGCGGGCGCGAGATAATCCGCCTAGACACGCATGAGATCATTCAAAGTGCCTCGTTCAGCCCAGATGGGAGGCGCGTCGCCTGGCATCCCAGGAGGGCGTGGTTCGAGTTTTTGACGTGGCCACGGGACGCGAGACCACCCAGTTCCAGTCAGATGCCGGACTGATCAAGATCCAGTTTGATCGCGATGGCAAATCGCTTGTTTGCGCATGGATCAACGGTACCGCCCAACTGCGGGACGCGACGACCGGCACGGAGCTGGCCGTCATCGCGACAAGCAGCAATCTGCCCCAAGCCGTTCTTAGCCCTGACGGACGTCTGATCCTCTCGGCCAGGGAAGACAATGTCGGACGCCTCCTGGCGACCAGCGGAGCCGAACTTCGTGCTCTGGTTGGGCATCAGGATCGCATCACGGCAGCGGCCTTCAACCCGGACGGTCAACTGGTCGCAACAGGCTCACTCGACCACACGGCCCGAATTTGGTCGACCACCGAGGGGACAAGCGTCAGAATGCTGGAGGGACATACCGGCGCGGTGACGGTGGTCGCCTTCAGTCCCGATGGCCAGTCGTTGCTAACCGCTTCGAGCGATGGAACCGCCCGGATCTGGAGCATCGCAGGCGGTCTGGAAAAAGTTCTCAGGGGCCACAGCGGCGCGCTGGACAGCGCCGAGTTCAGCCCCAATGGTTCCTATGTCGTGACCGCGTCGACCGAAGATCGAACGGTGCGGTTATGGGCGGTGCAATCGGGGCGCCAGATTGCCGTCCTTGGCAGCCAGGACGATGCATCCGTTCGACGGGGCTTTACACGTGCAGCTTTCAGCGCGGACGGTACCCATGTCGCGATTATTTCCGGCGAACAAAGAGTGAGCATCGTTCGCGTCTTCCAGACACCCAAGGACCTCATTGACTTTGCACGGTGGACCGTCCCGCGCGAACTCACCCCTTGCGAGCGGCGAAGCTTCTTCCTGCCTGAAGACCCTGCAACCGGCACTTGTCCGAGCTGAGGCGACAGAGGTCAGACTTTGCCCCTCATGCCGCCTGCTGGAACCGCCACCCGTCCGAGTAATCGGCCCTGATCGCGGCCGGCTGCGCGTCGCTCGATGCAGAAGATGATCTTGAGCAGCTCGCGGCCAAGCGATCGAAACGAGGCTACCCAACAATGCCGGGCCAGACAGAGCAGAGATGGTAATGTTTCTGCTCATCTACCGCGCGATGAAGAACCGGAAGGGTTGCGCTTGACCCGTCCAAGCTGATCGACGCTGCGCGTGGTCTGGGTGACATGCCGCTATTGGGCGCCAGCATAATTATCAGCCATAGCAGAGAAGGTATGGACCGGGGTCGACGCCCCAAGCTGCTATCGCCGCTTGATAAAGCTCCCTGCCCACAAGTTGCGTTTGGCAATGCGGGCTTCTTGCTCCTCGGCAAGGTATGAAGTGTCGGCTACCGCCAATCCGTGTTTCACCAAGTCCCGCCCCAGATCGATCCCACCCACGAAGCAGACGCCGACATCGTCGTTGGAACCGTCCTTGCTCTCGATGATGCAGGATACATCGCCTGAGGCAATAAGATGTTGGATGTGGTCACGCGCATACTTGCCGCAGGGCCAGATCTTGTCAGCGGCATCAAAACACACCTGCGAAAGTTCGGGGGCATCAAAACCGAGCAATTGAATTCGTTTTTTGTCGTGCCACAGCGTGTCGCCGTCCTCAGCAGACCAGTGCTCTGCTGCGGACACAGGGCCACAGGTTAGCAGGAAGGCAAGGGTGAGGATCAACCTACACATGGCCGTGCTAAACGCACACCCCTACGGCAGTGGCACCGGTGTGTCGGCGAGTGTTCTAAGATAGGCGATCACGTTCAGCCGCTCGGCCTCTTCAGGCACGCCGCGAATATCCATGTTGACGCCGGGCGTCGTCAGCGTGGGTCCGGCGAGGAAGATGTTCAAGTCCTCATAGGTCCAGTTTCCCTCCCAGCCAAGCAGGGTCTTGGAGTAGCGCTCGAATTCCGTTGATGCCTTGTCCCGTCCGACGACGTTCCAAAGGTTCGGCCCGATGGTAGGAAGTTCCTTTGGCCGCACGACATGGCAGGGGGCACATGTGCTTTTAAAGAACGCCCCCCCTTTGACGGGATCGCCTTTCGCAACCCGGGCGGAAATCGGCTCCGGCTTCAGGATGACGACCCCTTGCTCCAAAAGGTAGGCGGCAATGTCCTCATGATCGTCGTGCTTTGCGAGATGATACGCCGTGATGATGCCTGGCCGTTGGCTGGGATCGCCCTGGACCCAGATGGCGTTGACGTCAGCACCGGCCTCGACCAGCACCTTGACGCAATCGAGGCAGCCATTGGCAACTGCGAGGGTCAGCATCGGCTCTCCCCGCGTCCTGCCGTTGGCGTCGGCACCATGCGCCAGTAGCAGCCGGATCATGTCGGCGGCGTTTTTCAGCACGGCCACGGTTATTGGCGGGCCGAGCTTCGCTTCTTTGTTGACATCGGCACCGCGTTTGATCAGCAGCTCCGCTGCCTCGACGTGGCCGCTGCGCACCGCGAGGAAGAGCGGTGTTGCTCCCTTCTCCTGCTCCTCGATGTCGGCGCCAGCATAAAGCGCCGCCGTGATTGCCTTGAGGTCTCCGCTCTTAGCCGCGTCGTGGAGCGCACCGCCATGTGCTGTTGCGACGGCACATAGCCAGAGTAGGAAGCTTGCGAATAAACCCCGCATTTCGGCATCCCTCCGCCGATAAGGAGGAAGATACACCCGACAGCGGCTCACTTCCAGCATATATTAGCGCAATCTAATGGTGTATAATGACGTTGACGACATCAGTTGCCGTTGAGGGCGGCCCAATCGATGCTTGCTGTCGGGAAAAGACAGGTGACGTGCTTTGCAGGCGTGATGGCCACGGCTGCGGCACTTGAGGGAAGTGCGGCGTTGGCCCACGGCCCAGATCGGAATTGGGGCTATCCACGAGCTTGCTGCCACGGCGACCCGCTCACTGGCGACTGCGGGAAAATTCCCAGTTCGTCTGTGACGCCCGGGCCAGATGGTTTCGTGGTTATTCTACGACCAGGCGACCATCGAAAAGTCACTCATCAGAACCGCTACTTCGTGCCGTACGAGGTCGTCATCCCCTCGGGGGATGGCAACTTCCACATCTGCCTCCATCCCACAGAGGAAGACGAAAACTGCTTCTTCGCACCACCCGATGCAATGTGAATGTTCATCTGTGTTGGCGCGATTGAACCTGTCCCCGGCGGGCAAAAAAGAACGTCCATCGAAACCCGTGAGCCTCGAAACTCATGCGCGAAAGCCGGCGACCGATAGAACGCATCAGGCGCTCGCAATGTGATACTGATCAACTGTGTAGGTCTGCACGCGCATTCTAGGGATGGACCTCTCCGGCCTCATGAAGAGAATGCGACCCAAGCTCCTTGCGATCGGTCGACGCGTTGCCGTTGGTGTCGCCGCCACTCTTGGATTGCCGGAACGCACCTACGTGAGTTGGGCTTACTAGAGTAGTGGAGGCATATATCGGGCTGTTGGCGCTGCCCACGAACTGCAAAGTGGCGGGCTGATGAGCATTCTCATATCGTTTGCGCCGGCGCGGTCATTTTCCCCATTTCTGGGAGACCCAGGCACAATCAGCTGAGCTGTTAGCAAGAGGGCGCGCCCGCATCGGCAGCATCTGGTCCTCGGCGCTGGTGTTGCCGACACTGCGCGGCGTCGACCTCAGGACGGCGGTGCCAAAGGAAGGAGCCGCGCCAGCGCTCGACAAAGGCAGCACTCTTTGGAAGTTCGCGCTGACGCCCTCTGGCGCATGTGCCAGTTTATGAATTCAAAGCTATCCAGAACCGAACCTAGTTCCCCACTTTCTCCATAAGCAAACGAAATTCGGGCTGACGCGCGACGCAGAAAGTTCGGAAAGCTTCAAGGAACCTCACCTGACGGTTCGATTATCCAGCTATTTTCAGTCGGCGCTCGTCGCGCCGCTACCGCAACATCAAAGGTCTGATTGCAAGTGCGCCGACGTCGCGTTAGTGCGTCTTGGCAGTTCGATAGCATCCCAGTTGTGGATCGCGTCGGAGACGGAGGCGTCTCGAGAAGTGCATCGCCAAGTTCCCTCACCGCCATTGAATCGCCTAACCTTTATCGGCGATCGTCCCTGTGCAGTTGCTGACGGGTAACAGTGTGGTGTTCCGTGGACTCGGGATTAGCATCCACTTCTGCGTTTGCTTCATGTCTCGCCGCCCATAGACCATCCTGAACACAAGCCCGAAGTACCCGACCTGCAATACCGCCGCAGCGATGATGCCCCAGGCAACAGCCCTCCAGCTGGATCCCGTGGCTACATAGGCCCAAGCCCCTACGACGCCGGACGTCGTCAGCATTCTCACCAGAAACTGCGGAAAATCATCTTTCAATCCGGGAAATTGTAAAATAAGCTGCTACTAATTAGTAAATTTACAAGCACAGCCCTAAGCCCCCGATCCCGGCGTGGCTCCCGACCGCTTGGCCTTATCCTCGGTGGTGAGCACCGGGCGCGAGCGGCTGCGTTGGTTGCCAAAGGGGGAAAGTCGTAGTCCCCGCCCGAGGCGGCACTGAATTCTGTTCCCTATGGACTTTTGGAGCGAAATCGCCCCATTACTTGGGCGGGGAAATCAAATGAAGAACTGCAAGTTCTTGTCAGTGCCGCGCCACATTGGGTTGGCTGCTCGACCATTCCTATTGGATCAGATAGCAATCTTACGGCGATGAATATGGTGGCGTTTCGCCATGTTTTGGCCTCCGGCACCGACGAGCAATATCGAACCAGAGTAGCAGCCCTGCTGGTTCGTCGCGGCGCAACACCAGACAACTGCATGCGGCGTGTGCGGGCTGACATTGCTGCAGCGACTGGGATTGCGGTGTCCGCTGTAGGTGGCGCCGTTGCCGTTGCCGCCAATAATGGCTACGGCGGCGGCGTATATTACCGCCCGCCGTCTCCGGTTTACGGCGCTGCCTGGGATCAGTTCTATGGACAGAACCATGCACTAATCTGGCGGTGCCGGGACACGGGACGCTTCGCGGAGTCCATGGTCGACAGCACTTGGCCAGGTTGGTCGACTTAAGCAGCAGTATGGATGCACCCCCGAATGGATTATTACGTTTAGGAAAACTTGAACCACGATCGAGGCCGCATACATCGGGCGGATTGCGGCTTTTGCAATAACGTTCAGAGAACGCAAGGCCAGACAGTTGACAGAAACGGCAGGTGGTACGGGCCGTTTGATCGGGATATTGCCTTTGTGAAGGCCTCTCAACTGCATCGGGCAGATATGCGCGCGTGCTCCATATGCAACCCGTAGAACTCTCGATATCGCGCTGCGGTCTGTCAGCTTCGCTGCATTGGTGACTTCGGGTTCCATTCTGCCGATCCGTTTGTCTGACGATTGCATGTCTTTTAGTGCCCCAATTAGACTTGTCTGAACGACACACCATCTAGTCTCAATAGGGCAAGCCCATGTGACTCTCTTGCATGGCGGGCCGGCCAGTCTCACACGCACAGTCGGCGTTGTGAACTGGATGCGCTGACGAAGAATTAAGGGAGATGGCGTGCCGCTCTGGCGGCTTCAGCCGAATTTACCTCTGCTGGAGCCCGACGCCATCGTTTTCGAAATCTACGAAATCGCCTTGGCTTCGCCCTGCAGCAGGTCGCTGAACTGGACACGACCGCCAGGCGGGATCATGTTGGCCAGGATCGCGCGCCGCTCCTCGAGCGCCAATAAGGTGCAGCAGGTCGAATGCGACGAATAGAGGTCGTGCTGGGTGATCGCATTGCGCGACTCGCCGAATTCCGAAATCCCGGCTTCGTTCAGCACGATGATCTCGCCGTCGACAATGGCGCTTTCCGGTCTGGGGCCGCGAGCTTGCGAGGCTTTGCTCGACAAATACACTCAAAGGGTCTTCGACGCTCATGATGAAAATCTGTGAGATCAGCGGCCAGGATGACGGAACACGATGAAAGCCGAGACAGTAGATCGCTCCGGTGCGCTGAGCGACTGGCTCGGCAAGCGCAAATTCCTCGCCGCGTTCGTTAATGGCTTGGCGGCCTTCACTAGGCCGATCTTTCCGTTGGCGCATTCGATCAAATAGCTCATCGCGCCGCTCAGAAAGCCAAGCCGCCGGCCGGCCGGTCGGTTCGATGTTCACTTTGCGTCGGTCTTGACTTGCGGAGCAGCCGGAGTGCCGTACCGAACCGGGTCTGGAATCAACTTCTGGAAAATCGCATCGTTCTTCGCCCGCCACGCTTCATCCGCAAGCCACAGACATTCCTGATCCGGCATCAACGGGACGGCTTTGACGTCAGCACTGGAGATGCGCAGGTAGAAGCTGGTCCGCTCCTGGTTGATCTGCAGATAACGGAGCGGAACGACGATGCTGTCTTTGCCGGCGATGAAAAACCCGCCAGCGGCAACGACTGCGTAATCCCATCGGTCCTTGGTACCGATCACCACATTTCGAACTTCGCCAACGATCTTGTCATCGGAACTGCGAACCTCGGAGCCGACAATCTCGTCGACACGCAAGCCTGGTCCAAGGTCGTCGAGGTTGATGAGAGGACGTGCGTCTGGAGCGTTTCGACTGCCTTGGACGCCACCGCCTTCATGCTGCTGTGGCTCGCCCGCGGCCAATTGCTCGTCGGCCAGGTCCTCATCGTTGCCCCCTAGCTTGGCCATCGATGGCGCGGCAATCAGCTGGCGAATGTTGGCAAGTACACGCTCGCAATCGTCATGCAAGCCGTAGGTCCACAAAACGAACGCGGCATTCCTGAGGGTTCGCAGGTCACGAACGAGGTATCTATTCTCCGGCTTCCGCAATTCCGGGCTCTTGAGGACCGCCTCTTCGAGCTTTGTATCGGAAATGTTGCAGACAGCGAACGCTGGTCCAACACCAAACGCGAAAAACAACGCCAAGGGCGCTGCTATCCTGGATAACCTCATAAGAACTTTCCCTAGGCGGCTTCTTGCTTTGACTTCGTGTGTCGAGCACGCCAATCGGGTGGAAATGTACCGCGGAACATACCAGCACGGTTCAACTGCTTGTAAGCGTTTTGGTTCCAGCGGCTTTGGATGGTTGTCGTAGCGAAAGAACCGCCGCTTGGGCGGCATCAGCCAATAGGCCCTCCCCGCTATCCAAAGAGAGCCCGCAACGAGTGGTCCAATTTCTCCTGGAATAGGGTTTGGCGAAAATCGGCGATCCTTTCGCGAACTCAGCCGCACCGTCGCAATACCCAGTGGCGCACACGATCAGGTTGCATGGAGGCCAAAGGACTTCGGCAACGCGGATCCTTTGGTTGGCAATCTTGTACACCGCAAGTTCGCCGGTGGTATTGAAGGCGAATGGCGTGACTGCGGGCCTCCTGCAGGTTGGTCGCGACCGTTGAGGCCTCTTTGCCATGTAAGAGGTATCGGCGACGGATGAGCAGCGGAATTCCAAGGTTCGGGGAAAATGAACCCAATGACGCCGTCGACCTTGGTAGCTAAACTTGTCACTTGCGGCCTCATAAGGAGGATGCGCCCAACTCCCTGCGATCGATTGACGCGTTGCCGTGGGTGTCGCCACCACTCCTGGTTTGCTGGAACGCACCGACGTGGTTGGGCTTACTCGAGTAATGGAGGCCTATCGGGCTTTTGGCGCACACCGGCCCTCGGCCGCCCTGCCCAGATGCCGCAAGGGACGATTCATTTGCCTGCATGGCCGTCGACGAATCCCGTTTTCACAGGATGGGAGAAGTCCTGGGGAGGTCTGTCCTGCACGACCCTTATCGTACAGGAGGGCGGCTACCCCTCCCCGACACTTGCACTTTCGCTGGCTGCGTTCCTGAAGGATTTGTCGCAGAGCAGGCTACGGTCCGATTTGGCGAGCCATGACGCGAACCTTGCGGAAATCTAACGGCGCACTTGGAGATTGATTTTCACACTTTCGGATGATAGTGATCGATTTTCGCAGACGGTGAATGAAACACGCAACCCGGTCTGGACCCGGTGATCGCGGTTCACAGGAGTAGGCATGGGTGAGTGGTTTACGCGACCGGTGACGGACTTTCGCGGCCGCCCCTTGCCGGAGCCAGGTGAACCCGCCGGATATGCCGCTTTGGCTGAGCACTATGAGCTGGCAGCGCCGCTTCCACAACGTCTGGCGGCCATTGCCGAGCGTCATCATCCACAATCGACTGACGAATGGCTGTTGCTGACGCCACGCCATCGGCCACCGCCCACCTTGGAAAACCAATTAATCTTCGCCTTCCGCTACGAAGGGGTCGATCTCCAAGTCCTGTTTCAGCTTTTCAGCGCGATCAAGGCAGCCGACATTGAAACCATTGTGCGTCGCGCGCCAACCGGTTCCTTCGCGCGGCGCCTGTGGTTCTTATACGAATGGCTGACAGGAGAGACACTTGAGATTGCAGATCCGGGCAAGGTCCGTCTCGTTCCCATTATCGATACGGACCAGCAGTTCGCATTGAGCAAGGGGGATCCTTCCGCCCGGCACAAGATCGTCAACAATCTGCCCGGGACGCCAACCTTCTGTCCTCTGGTCACCAAGACGGCGGGGCTTGTCGAGATGGCCGGCAAGGCGCTGGGCGAGCGAGCTCGAGCCGCCATGGGGCGGGTTCGACCGGATCTGATCGCACGCGCGGCCGCATTCATTCTCCTCAACGATTCACGTTCGTCCTTCGCCATCGAGGGCGAACGCCCCTCCGGGCCGCGCGCCGCCCGCTGGGGCCAGGCAATTGCACAGGCCGGAACGCGACCGCTCAACCTCGAAGAGCTCAACCGTCTCCAGCGCATCGTAATCGGAGATGATCGCTTCGTTCGACTCGGCTTGCGACGCGATGGCGGCTTCGTGGGTGTCCATGATCGCGAAAGCAATCTGCCCATTCCCGATCACATAAGCGCGCGCCACGAGGATCTTTCGGATCTGATCGACGGCCTTGCGGCCTTCTCCGACCGGGCGACGCGTGGTGGCATGGATCCGGTTGTGACGGCCGCTTGCCTCGCCTTCGGCTTTATCTATATTCACCCTTATGTGGACGGGAACGGGCGGCTGCATCGCTGGCTCATCCACCACGCGCTTGCAGCCGCCGCTTATAGTCCGCCGGGACTGGCCTTTCCGGTGAGCGCCGCGATCCTGCGCAGGCTCGATGAATATCGCGCCGTATTGGAATCCTACTCGAGGCCGCTTCTTCCATATATTGAATGGCGCCCGACGGCGTCAGGCAATGTCGAGGTGTTGAACGACACAATGCCGTTCTATCGGTATTTCGATGCCACGGCGCACGCAGCCTTCCTTTACGCCTGTGTCGAGCAAACCATCGAAGAGGACCTACCGCACGAGGTTTGGTTCCTCCAGGCATTCGATGCCTTCAACCAGGCGGTCCAGGAGATCGTCGACATGCCGGTGGGCAAGGTCGAGCTTTTACACAAATTCCTCGCCCAGAACGACGGGCGGCTGTCACAGCGCGCGCAAACGAAGGAGTTTGTTGCCCTGACGACTGATGAGATTGGCCGCATCGAAGCCGCTTACGCAGAAACATTCGGAAGACAGCATTGAGATGGCGGATTGCCGACGAGAATGCTGTTTGTCCACGCGACAGCAGCCCCTCGATGACGCATCTCAGACAACTTCGAGAGTCGCGGCCGCGCCCACTATATCGGCCGAAACCGACAGGTCAGCATCCGCATCCTGTCCCCGCCGGGCTCGAAAATCAGATCGGTGCGGGCGGCGCGACCTGGCTCGATTAACCGTTGCAGGTCAACACCCTCCTCCCGTGGCAAGCTTGATGTCGGACCCGCTGCCACCTCCTCCCGGCAGCGGGTTCTTTCATGCGATCAATGCGTCACGATAGGCATCGGGCTTCTCAGAACCCAGTGCCCGGATCCAGGTCATGTCGGCCGTCATACTCACAGCGTGGAGGGCTTTAAAGTCTCCACCTGTACGCCCGCCGCCCACCGCCGGGAGTTGCGGGACGGACTTCTGGAGCGCGATTCAAAGGCGTATGCTCACTTGGGGATAGCCGACGCGACTTTTTCTCAAAGTGACGCGTTCCAAAGACGATTTACGCCGCAGTTACAACTCCCAGGGTGCGAGGATCTGGAACATAAAGCGCAACCGCTCGTTCAAATAGCGGCAGGGGCCAGCGGAATTGGTAATCGGCCGGCACGCAAAGGGCTTACAAATGGCTAGAAGCCTGCCTTGGAGCACGGAACTCCATTTCGATTTGGCTTACTCGCCCAAAGACCATTCCACGCGATCCGCCTTTTAGCGCACTCCCGAAAATGTTGAGCATCTATCCTCAGGCCAGCGCCCCGGAAGCGACTGAAAAGGCGCTCTGGCTGGATCTTATCGACCCTGACACGGCCGAGGTCAAAGAGGTCGAGGGGATGGCCGGCGTTGCAGTCCCAACCCGGGAAAATCTCAGCGAGATCGAAACGTCTAGCCGACTAAAGGCCCGCGATGGCGTGCTTACCATGAGCGTTCCGATGGTCACCCATGTCGAAGGAGGCCCGCCGCTGGTTGCTCCCCTCGGCTTTGTGCTCTCGCGCGACCACTTGATCACTGTTCGCTTCTCGGCTTTGCCGGCCTTTGACGCAGTTGCTGGACGCTTCACCGATTCGGGAGAGCCGCCGACCTCGAGCCTTGAGGTGTTCCTAGATCTCTGTGATGAGCTTGTCGACCGCCTCGCCGACGGCCTTGAGCAGGCGGCGACGGACCTTCGTACCCTTTCTTCAACCGCCTTTCATGTACCGGACAGCCATGGTCGCAAGGCGATCCGCTCAAACAATGTCATTCGCGCGCAGCTCCGCCATGTTGGCAGGCTGGGTGACGCTCTCTCGGAAAAGCGTGATGCGCTACTTGCTCTTGGACGCGCCATCGATTTTGCCTGCGGGATGACCGCGGGCTGGGGCGATGGAGAACTCGCGTCCCGTATGGATGGCCTCAAGCTCGACGTCGCGTCGCTCGACAATTACGAGGTCCATCTCTCCGACAAGGTGCAGTTCCTGCTCGACGCAATGGTTGGACTAATCGGCATTGCGCAAAACGACATCTTCAAAATCCTCACCATCGTCTCGATCGTCGGCATTCCGCCAACCCTGATGGCGAGCATCTATGGCATGAATTTCAAGAGCATGCCCGAATACGATTGGGCCTTCGGCTATCCCTATGGTTTGGGAATGATCGCTCTCAGCGCAATTATTCCGCTGGCGTGGTTCAAATGGCGGGGTTGGTTCTAGGAGACGTCCATTCATGCGGAGGGAGTGGCAAGGCTCCCTCCGAGCCTGATATGACGTGGTTTGAGGATTTCGCTCCCTGTGACAGGGCGAAGTCAGAAATGTTCTGTCGCTCCAACCGCTGCTCGCCGTCGTTCCGATACCAAGCTCGAAGAGGCTTTCCTCAAGAGCCCGGAATTGCGCAAATCGCAAAATCGCTACCTCGTTGGTGACCTGCGAGGATGCCGCGTTCCTGCTGTGGTCGAGCGGTCTACAGGGCGATTGCTAACGCCTGCTCGCGCGCCGGAGGCCAGCTCGGCCGGGCATTTTGATAGGAGCCGATAGCTTGGGCCTAAGGTGCCCGTCGCTCTTAGGTGACAGGCATCTTCGGTCGACAGAAGAGGCCGAGCCGGTTCGGCTTGGCTGGCAAGGTTTCGCGACTGGGCCTCTCCACCGCGTCGTGAGACGCGTTGTCAGTTTGCGCTGGCGACGGGCGCCACCAGCGGCGTGATGCGGCGGATAGCGACACGACGGTTCTGTCGTTCGGGCCCCGTCGTATTCACCTTAAGGTAGCTCTCGCCGTAGCCTTGGGTCGTCAGGTTCTCTGGCGCGATGCCAAAGGCATTGGTGAGGGCCTCGGCGACTGCCTCGGCTCGCTGGTCGGACAATGCCAGGTTTGCATTGTCGCTGCCGACCGCATCGGTGTGGCCCTCGATCAAGAAGGTTTCCGCCGGGTTCTTCTTCAGCAGCCGCTCCATTGCGTCCGCCACGCCTTGCAGTTTTTTGACTTCGCTGTCCGAGATCGCCGCCGAACCGGTCTCGAAATTCAACGTGTCGAGATCAACACGCCGGGCGATGTCGCGCACACGCGCCGAGCGTTTGACCTCGTCGACCGAGTAGAGGCGCTGGACCTTTTCCACGGGCGGTTGTTCAAGGAAGGTGTAGTAGTCGCCAGGATCCTCTACCAAATCCGACTCCAGGATATATTGCTTGCGCGGGATGGTTAGCCGCATCGGCGGCAAGTCATCTCCAGGATCGCGCCAATCCTGCACGTCCTGGTAATACCTCTCGTCGACATAGCTTAACACATACTGGCGGCCGTCCGGCGTGATGCGAGAGCGCTGGATGACGTCTCCGTTGCGGTTGCGGATGGTGACGATTTGGTTGCCGTTGTCGCGAACGATCGTCTCGCGTGTGCGGCCGTCCTGCAGGTCCTCGTAATACACGTCCTTGGCACCACGATTCATGCGCGGTGCTTCGTTGCTTTCGACGATGGTCCTGTTGTTGAACTGGATGATGAACCGGCCGCCAATTTTCGTGAGGACATCGGCGCCTTTCGGACGCTCCGGCGCCTGGATATCCGGCGCCTTGTCACGGCGGGTGCCCTTTTCCTCGGTCACCGGGACGATCTTCTCAGGCTTGATCTCCTGCTGCGCTGCCTGGTCGTCTGCAGGCGGTGGTCCGCCATCTACCGGGGTAGCCGGGGGCGCGGGGTTCTGACCGCCGTCGCTCTGTTGAGCAGGCGGTTTGCCGTCCTTGCCCGGACGTTTTGCATCCTTTTCGCTGTCGAGGATTGGTGCCGCGTTCGGATCTGCCGGCGCCGCGCCCTGGACTGGCTTTTCGCTTTGGGAGGGCGCCGGCGGCTCACCATTGGCTGGCTTTTCGGAAGATGTAGCAGGTGGCTGGTCGGTTGCAGGTTGCCCTCCAGTCACGGGCTGCTGTGGTGCGGGGTGCTCAGCGGCAGGCTCCTCGGCGGCAGGCTTCTTTTCGGGTTTGTTCGTCGGTACTGCCGGCTGTTCGCCGACGGCCGGGGCAGGCTCGCCAGCCGGCGCAGGCTGGGACGAAGGCGCCGGCGCGGCCGGCTGAGCAGGCTGTTCTTTCGCGGACGGTTCAACCGGCTGGGTTGGTTCTGGAATTGGAGTTGCCTCGGACGCCGGGGCTGCCCCGTTTGGCTTTGGAGTAGGCTGTGGTTCGGTCGCTGGAAGAGGAGCAGCATTTTCGGAAGGAGCCTGTTGCCTCAGCGCGCAGGCTTCGGCGGACTCGCCCTCCTTACATTTCAGCTTGATAAAAACAGGCGGTGCTGATGCGACGCGTGCGGTACCGAAGGCTGCGCTGCTGAGCGGGGCCCCGAACGGTGCTGAGGCGATAAGCAAACCCAGTGCGGTGCTGGCCAAAATCTTTGGTCGGCGTGTCATTTGAATTCTCCGTTGGTGTCCCGTCGCTATCCAAACTGGGCACTGCCACATTCGTTCCGCTCGTTCCGAATGATAAGCTCCCCCAACAGAAACGAGGGGGATACTTCGGAAGAGGGCCGCAAGTTGCCGCCAGGCGATTTGGAGCAGAGCGGCCGCGCGGTGTTGTGGTCGGCGCACCACAGGGCGATGGCTACACGCGCCTGCAGCGAGGGAAACACCGTCTCGTTGAGCAGTTCATCGGGCCGTCGGCCGTTGAAGCTCTCGGTGAAGCCATTCTGCATCGGCTTGCCGGACGCAAACGTAATGCCATTCGAGGCGGCTCTGATCCGCCAGGAAAGGATGGCGTTCGAGTGAACTGGCTGCCATTGTCGCTGACGATCATCCTCGGCCGACCGCGATCGGTGATGAGCCGGCCTAATTCGCGGGCAATCCGCATGCCCGAGAGAGACGTATCAACGATGAGTGCCAGGCTCTCTCGTGCCGTCGTCGACGACGGCCAAGATGCGAAAGCGTCGCCCGTCGGTGAACTCCCATACTAAGCGACCAGCGCTCGTCGGGCCTCAGCGGCACCAGCATCGGCGCCCGATCGCTCGTCCCGATAGAACCGGAAAACTTGGGGGCCGGCCAAGGCGGAAAATGAGGTCCGCCGCCGAGGTTGGCTACCAGACGGGCCGCAGTTTTATATGCTTTGATCGCGGAAGAGGTAGGCGCTCATATAAGCGTAGGGCAGCGGCGTGGTCTAGGGGCTTTTTGCGGCGGCTGCCGCTGGGCTGACCGATCTGGCCGAGGCGCGGTGTCGGCTGAACTTTGGGCGCAAGCTACTTTGATAGGCAAATCGCCGTCTGCCGCTCAGCCAATGAGTGGCGACCTGCACGCGGACTGCATCGCCATTCCTCCAGTCAGACGGCTGTTCGATTGAGGAATCGGCGTTATGCCGGAACAGAGTTCAGAGGCCGACGTTTATTCTCAGGTCACGCGTTTTGCGCGTGTCGAACTAGACGGAGGAAATTGAGATGAAGATCAAAATGCTTACGATGGGCACGATGGCGCTCGCAATGATGACGGGCTCGGCCCTCGCTGGTAACACTTCCGCACTCGACGATCCGGCCAAAATGTCACCGTTCTTTACCGATGCCGGCATGAAAACGTTGAAGTCGGAAGCGGATTTCAAGACGGCGTGGGCGGCGATGAAGCCGGATGAACAAAAGGCAGTGCTGAAAGACTGCGGCGACACCACGATCAACAAGTCGCACGCTGATTTCTGCGCCATGGCGAAGAAGATGGGCGGCTGACCTAGCCGTTCCTCAACGCCGAACGATGAAGGCGGACCAAGTCCGCCTTCATCAACTCGCAGGCTGCTCACGCGGCTGATCGCCTGCCAAGTGGACACGCGGGCCCTTCGCTCCGGAATCTGCCCTACCCGTCAAGTCCCAAAATCTTACCCTGTGCTCCTACGCTTATTGATCTGCTACAAACCCTACCAAGGCATAAAAGCCGGAACAGAGCCAGTAGCAGGTAGTAAGTGGCATCGGCGGGCCACGAGCAGCCAATACGAACGCCGTGGCTGTTGAGACAGCCGCGCAAATGAATGACCTTGAAGCTGTCAAAGTCGCGGACCTGATTTGCACTGACGTAATAGTCGGCCCGGCCACCCGCCTTCAGCTAGTGAGGCGCCGGATTTTGGCGAACCGACGCTAGGAGCGACTGAGATCAATCCGACTGATCAATGGTCTTGCCTGTCGCCGGGTCCTTATCGACTGTCGTCAAGCGCATCCGATTGTCGCCAACTTTTTCCAGCCTCAGCTGGGCCGTACGGTCGCCAATTAGCTACCTTTGCCCAATGATGCCGAGAACCAGTGCGTTGCCTGAGCGACTGCCACTGAGGCCAGCAGGGCCTGTGCTCGATCCGGTGTATTTGCACGTATAGGTTTTGCCATTCGTCTTGACGTCGGCGCCGATCGCCCGCGAGAAAACCACGTACCCTGTACACTTGCCGTTAAGCGCCAAAGAGCTGTCAGTCGCGTCAGATGCAAATTTGCAGTTGATTTTGATGGGTCGGGAATCGGCGTCGACCTTGACCGTGCCCTTGCCAGCCCAGCTTCCGGTAAACGATTTCAAAAAGGCGCCGTCAGCGGCCTGAGCAGGCGCTGCAATGCAGAGCACCGCTGCGGCTAGCCATTCAATGGATTTTGTCATGATAAAGTCCTTCAGTTCGGCGCAGGCGAAAAGACGATCATAGCGCGGGCGCGATACAGTTTTGAGTTTCGGTCGAATGATGCGCCCTAGGCGCTGGCACTGCCTTCTCTATCTCCCGAGCAGAATGGCCGGTGAGCTCCTTCGCGATTTCGCCAACCAGAACGTCCGATAATTTCTGATGATAGTGCTTGCGCAGTTCGCCAAGCGTTCGAGGAGCGGCGATGATTATCAGGTTGGCGATTTGTCCGCCGAGGACCTGTCGGTTGAGCAGATCGGCCGTTCCGGCTGCGAAACTGTTCTCCTCGACCTGACTATTGTCCGGATTGGCGGAGCTGCTCAGATGACGCGCACCCGATCCCTTGTTCTCGTTTGCCACGTCACCCACGACCGAGGCCATCAGCTTTGGATTGGCTTCGTCTCCTGCATTGCGAAACAGATTGAGCCTCTCGCCATCGGCCACAGCAACGGTCGCGCCTTTAGGAAAATCCATGTCCAAATGTTCTCCGAGATTGCGCCAGCCGTTGGCTATTCGGTTTGAAGGCCTGCTGACGTCAGTCTATAATGGATCCTTGGACCTGGGCATTTTGTCCATGCCGCCGACCGGGGAGCGGCGCCGACCGGCCGCAAGCCCCCAATCGCACGGGGGCTTGTTGCGCTGGAACGAATGTCGTTGCGCCCCGTCGCTGAGAGATGGACGGAGGCTGCGCTGTTGCTGATGGAAAAGTGGCCTCAAGAGCACCGGGACGCGTTGCAGGCCAGCATTGGCTCACTGGGTTCGGAGGACGAGGTGGAGAATGCCGGCAGGCGTTTTTGGCGGCTGAGGAGGAGGCGGGCTGACCGTGCAAGGCGTGCACAACGAGGGCGCTTCATCGCGGCGTTCTGTAGAACAGTTAAAATCGTCATATATCGCCGAGGAGAAACGACGGGGATCGTGGAGATAGGGACGAGCAAGAAGACTTTCTCATCCGCTTCCTGGCCCGCGAAACCGGGACTAGGCAAGCCCAGGCGCGAACTGACCGATATGGTCGTGGATCTGCGAGAGGCCAGAATACTGAAGGCGCAGCGATGAGACGCCGGGATCTGGCAATGGTGCGGAAGGAGTGCGCCGGCTAGGCTGATGATGGGGATGCTGGACAGCCCACAACCTAGGCAGGCTGGCGTTCAGTGCCTGACGATGTCGTCGTGCAGTGAATTAGCCGTTTGATTGTTGAACGCCCATGTTTCCTCGACAGGTCGAAACTCGTTGCGCCGCAATCAGACAGGGTCCCTCAACGATTGCCAGGAAGCCGTTCATCGACGGAAAATAGGCCATCATACCGGCAGTGAATTTCATCGCCCCTGTAAAGAGTGCGCCGGCTCGCGGCTCAAGCAGGCTGGACCGGACCCCGCATCGCCACCTTGGCGTGAGGACCAGGTGCTTTGGGACTACGGGCGAACCGGCCGTGCACATGTCCGGTTCGCGGCGCGAGGACTGGGCAAATGATCTGCGATTTTTCTCATATGCTGGATGAATTGAGCTAATAGAAACGCCAGCTTCTGGTTCACAGCATCAGAGTTTGTCCTTAGCCCCCTTTGTGAGTTTTCATGACGACAACCGCGGAACATCTCAAACCACTGCTTTGGGAACCCAAGAACCTGGTCCGAGCCATCGAAGCCGCAGGGGTCGCCCTGTGGTCGTGGAACGTGGACAGCGACGCGTTGGCCATGGATGACCGCGCCTATGACCTTTGGGGCGTACCGCGCACGACAGACGTCAAGTTTGAAGACCTTTCCGCCCACATCCATCCTGCCGACCGCGACCGAGTGCGGGCGGCCTTCAATGCCACGCGAGCGATTGTCGGGCCCTATGAGATCGACTTCCGGATCATGATCGGCGACGAACTCAAATGGATTTCCGCGCGCGGTCAAGGTGACGACGAAGGGATCGTCCAGCGGCTGATGTTTGGCATCTTCATTGATGTGACCGGCCGCAAACAGGCGGAAGAAAGCCGCGAGCTTCTGGCCGGCGAAATGAGCCATCGCGTCAAGAACCTGCTGACCATAGCCTCCGGCCTTACTGCCATTACCTCGCGTTCGACGACGACGACCAATGACATGGCGCGCGAGCTTACACAGCGGTTGACTGCGCTGGGGCGAGCCCATGATTTGGTACGGCCGGTGCCCGGCCAGACGGAGGCCGCCTCGGCGCTGCTTGGCGACCTGCTTACGGTACTGCTGGCGCCTTATGACGATCTTGGAGCGTTTAGCGGCCGCATCAGGGTGTCGGTGCCAAGGATGAGCGTCGGTGAATCATCGGCAACTATCCTGGCGCTTATCATTCACGAGCTTGCAACCAACTCTCTCAAATACGGGGCGTTGTCTACCGAGACGGGGACGCTGGACGTTTCCTGCTCGGCGCATGACGACGACGTCACCATCGTCTGGACAGAAAGCGGCGGACCGCTCGTTGAGGCACCTGCAGGTCCGCCCGGCTACGGCAGCAGATTGGTCGAGCGCAGCGTAACTGGGCATCTGCGCGGCTCGATCGCTTATGACTGGTCAAAACATGGCCTGGTCGTCACGCTGAAAATCCAGCCGCAGCGCCTCGCACAATAACCGCGCTCGCCTTCAAAGGTCGAAGCTGGTGATCGAGACCGACCTGCCCACGCCATGGAGGCGGAAGAACTGGCAGGGCGGCCATGTCAAGTTGAGAGGTCGCGAAAACTTGCCGCTATGGCTGCGTTGTCATACGGCTTGGCATAAAACAGGCTGCCTTTCGTAAGGTCCGTGACCGACACCGCGCGATGGCCTGACGGCGCTACAATCCTGATGGGTGGCCAGCGGTCTCGCACAGCGGCAGAAAGCTTTATGCCATCCATGCTCCCCGGCATGTCGATATCGGTGAACATGAGCTTGATCTGGGGATTGGTTTCGAGCAAGTCGATTGCATCATCAGCTTTGGCCGCCTCCAAGACCTCAAAACCCTCGCCGAGGAGGAAATCCGCAATGTCCAGGCGGATTAGCGGCTCGTCCTCGACAACCAACACTAGGTGGCATTGGACCCCGCTGCCAAAATGATGCTGGCGGTCCACAACTCTGTTGCGCCCAGATCGCTTCACAAAAACTTGCACTACAGGCATTTAGCGCCAAGAGCTGAAGTTCGCGCCGTACTAACTGAACGGGCAAGGGATTTGGATTTGGGCAGGTGATGCTTCGCGTCCGACGCTCCTCACGCATGCGGGCTTTTATTGGCTGTCGCGATGAACGCGGTCAATTCCTCTTCGACCCGAGCAACACACCGATCTAAAAATGAGCCGATCGGCGGCCCCAGCCTGCATGAATTTGCATCAAGGTGGCGCAGCAGCCAGTTCGATGGTTCGGGGGATGGGGACAGTCCTTTTTGTTCCGCGGCCACGCAGCCACGCAGATGAGAAACATCTCATACCCGAAAAGAGTTGCCGCCAAATAAGTGACTTCGTCGACGAATTCACGACCCCGTCATCCAGGCGGAGCGACAATAATTGACAGCCCTTGCAGGGCAGGTTGCCGAATGAAGCTCCACCGCTATCGACGCCCGCGGCCACCGCGGTGGCTGGCGGTCATATCAGCGCAGGAAGCGCAGTAAGGAACGTGGCTGCGCCAATTCATGAGATGTCAGCCAAGCACCACCAGAAAGCTAACGGCTGTCACGAAAATTGGTGCGAGCAACCAACGCGCTCGACCAACGCCTTCATCCACCTGTTTCTCTGAATCTAGAGAAACAACTAAATAAGGCCTAGGTCGTTCCGCCTATTCAGGGGGCGTAGGACTATTGCGTTATTCAATGGTACTTAGTCCAAACCTTCGCAGGCTTGGTCCTGCAACCGTCCGCTTGCAGGGATCGGACCATCCGAACAACAACCGGGTCATACGGGACTTTTTCCGATTTGCTGTAATTTATGGTGAAGAGTGCGGCTCGTTCGTCGCAGAGCTCGATAGCACGGACATATCGAATCTGGCCATTCTTAATGCCGGAGTAGCTCGCCCACCTCGGCGTAACTCGCCGATAGGTCAGCTTCCATCCGACCTTTTCGTCCTCAATCATGCGGTGCTCGACCTCGGAACGGAAACTGGCGATCCCGAGTCTAGCACCCCAGACAGCAAGGAAGGCATCGTTCTGGCCTTGAAAAGCCGCGCCTTGGTCCGAACGCTGCGTCAGGACAAAACCCGGCGGAACATCAAAAGTAAAACCGAACTGCCGGAGGCCGAACTGCTGCCACGCCTGGGCCTGAAGAAGTGTGGTGCAAAATAGGACCGGAATGAGGCTGAGCAGAAAACGTACCATGACAGGAAAAGGGTAGCCCCGCGATTCCGTTCCATCAGCAACAGATTATATTCCCAAGACGACTGGGCCAGATCAGGATGCGCCTTAGCGGCCGAGCGCCTTGAAAGCGTAATCAACTTCCGAGGGCGATGACGGTCCAACTGGAGCAGCAGCCGCCCGTTGTTGAGCCGACCCCGCGACATCAACGAGAATGCGATTGCTCCGTATGCGCAGGCGATGCCGGCGCCGACGCCGACATGACCGCCGGCGGCCGCGCCCGACACGTTGCCACGGATGCGCTATGACGACCGTCCCGGCAAGCTCAGCGTCGCGGCGGGCTGCGGCTTCTGGCGGGATTCGAGCGCCTTGGTCTTCGGCGCGGGCTACACGACGAGGACGGGCCGCAGCGAGGCCGCGGCCAGGCCTATCGCCGCCGCCTGGCGGGCTTCGTCGCGTAATGCCCTCGATGTCGGTATTGAGCTGGCTGAGCTTCTGGTCGGTATAGTTGTTGGCTCGCGCAGCCTTCCACGCAGCTTCGTCTGCGGCGGGCACATGGCGGACAGAGCGCTGGCCGATCGAAGACCGATCTTCGATAAGGCGCTGGAACTCAATGTCCGCGAGACCCTGGCTCGCAGCAACGGGTTTGCTTGATAGGTTTCATCGAGCCTCTACACAAAAGACCTCATGTCCGCCGTCCAACGCTACAGCAGACTAATCGACGTCAATGCGGCGGAGTTCAATCGAATGAGGGCATGATCCGCGACCGTGTTGCCTCATTCGACTTCAATAACTTTCCGCGACGGCTTTTTGGCGGGGGCGCGCCGCCTCCTAACCGGAGTTAGGGTCTCCGCGGGCTGTGCCGAAAGACGTAGCGCCCGCAATCGCGCTGTCTTTGCATTTCGCGCTTTCGTCTCCGCTTCGACTAACCGCTTCGCCTCTCGATCGGCGCGCTCGATGCGCTCTTTGTCGATCCGTCGTTGGGTCAAGATAGCCTCCCTGGCTAACTGACATAGGAAATTATCGCTTGCGAAAATTGTTCCTTGGTCCGTCAATTTCGTGACCGCACGGACCATATCGAGGATTCCCGCAGGCTTGACTAGGAACGTGCGCTATCGGAAAGCGTTGTCGACCTCTTTCGGTGCCAGAGCCGAATGCACAACGAAGGGCGCGCCGTCTGCAAGAAGTTTCTTTGCTACTAGACGCTTTGGCCGCGCTAGGGGGATGTCTAGAATTACGACATTCGGCCAACGAGTATCTAGGACCTCGTTGTTGCGCCGAGATATCCGGCTTTCGCCCAAGACCTCCCAGGTCCCAACTGATCAACTCATCTTCTTCAAGCACAAGCACAAGGGCGCCGGCATCACGGAGAAATGGTTTGTCGCGGGAAGGGATCAAGAAAGCCTGCCTTCGCTCATCGGCACTCCGGACAGGCCATCGGCCGATTAATCCTCCCCCGGAAATTCTGCAGCGAAGCGTACCAAATCCTCTTCGCCGCGCAAGTGCTTCAGGCGGCCGATGATCCCGGACTAGACCCGTTGCGTCGCCGACCGCTTATACCCTCGGTCGCCGGCCCGGCATGCTCCTGGACCCGCTTCCACAGTCGCTCGCGGATACCCTGGCTGAAGTGACGAAGGCCGAGCCGGACATAGCGGCAGGTCGCCGGATCGGCCATCACGGCGAAGGCAAGCTTGCCGACTTCAAGCTCGAAGCCAAGCACTTCGTATTCGTCGACCTTTAGCCACTTCGTCGAAAGGCTGCTGCGGTCCTTGCTGTCACGGCGCTTCGATACCATTGCCTCGAGGCCGGCCTTGTCGAGCAGATGAAAGATTGCCTTGGTCCGCCCGGTAGTGGCTCGCTGAATTGAATCCGGGCGCCAGGCTCGATCATGCTGGCCAGGATCTCGCGCCGCTCCTCGACCGCCACGTCGCGCAGATCATGGCCATTGAGGTGCAGGCAGGTCCAAGGCGACGAAATAGAGATCATGCTGGCGACGCACGATCGCTTCCGCAGCTCGCCGAAGTCGGACGAACCCTGATGATCTCGCCGTCGACCAGGGCGCTTTCAACGGCCGGGCCAGCCTTGCACCAGGCCGCGATATTCGCCGTCCAGACATGGCCGTTTCGTGTGTAGATCTTCGTCCCGTCTCGGCGAACGGTAGCCGTCGAACTTCACTTCGTGAATCCAACCGTCGCCTTGCGGAGGCTGCTCGACATGCCCGAAATCATGCCTGACGACAAGAACAAGCTTGGCTATCACGATCGAAGCCGCGTGAGCGGCGACGAGGAATACGAGGTCGGCTATTTCGCGAGCAAATTCGGCCTGTCTATCCCGCAGGTTCGGCAGTTGATCGCAAAGCACGGCAACGACCGCGAGACGCTGGAACGGGAAGCCGAGGCCCTTAAGAGCCGGTAACAAGAGACCCCGTCCGACGAGGAACGAGGTGGCGACGAAGTTCCAGGTCCCCATATGGTAGGGGCCTGTGGTGGCTTCCGTATCATCGGAGCGCGAAGTGCCGAGACTGCGAAGCGAAGGTGCGCACACGTTATGCAAAAGCTTTCGATCTGGGCAAAATGGCTCGCTGGGCGACGCATTGTCGAAGCTGCGAGAGACCGTGGCACATGTCACCTCGTCGACCCCGTAAGCCTGCGCGACTGTCGCGGGTCTTTAGTCAAAGCCCGGCGCTACAGTCGGCCCGGAACGCGGGGCCCCGGTTTCTTCGGCTATAACGAGAAGCGCCTCCAACGTGACGGCGATACCTGACATCAGTGCGGAAAATCGGTGTTCCCACCGGGCAACGCAAGTTCGTCCACCCGACTAGCATGCTGGCACCCAGTTCCTTCAGCTTCCGGCGCAGGCCGTCGTCCATGGTCACTCTACGGTTCAGGCCCCAGATCAATGCGCGCTTAGACACCCAGTTCCGGCTTGTCAGCTATTTGAAACCGCGCATCTCCAACGGTGACGCTTGAGCCTGAAAAAGGTCAACCCGGTCAGCAGAAGTTGCCCAGACGCATAGTCCGTAGGCCGTCGCGAAGGAAATCAGAAACGCCGTCGCGATAGGTAGACGGTGCATGGCCGGGCTTATCCTCTTTGTTGCAGACTCGCCGACAACCTTCTGCGACCTGGAATGTTCTCGATAAAGTGTTTGCCGTAATGACATGGTTAAAGAACTGTTTCGAACGCGGTCGCTAGCTCGCCCCCGTACGTCACTTTTCCGGGGGTACCGGCACGGTTTATCGTAGCCAAGTGACTCGGTCTTCTTCGCAGCCTTACAGCCCGATGGCTACCTGGGCGACGACATCATCTCCACAGCTTCCCCAGACCGGGGCCTCAGCGTTTGACTGAAGGGCTGGATTGAAGCGCTGCGAGTTCCTGCTCTGAGATGCAAACGGTCGGCCGTGTCGGGTCGGAGATGTCGAGTTTGTCCCAAGGAATTCTATAAATGCCTTTGCGGTGTCGCATCCGAACGAGGTCGAGGATCGCGGTGCCGATCGACGAGGCGGCCAGACGCTCAAAGGCCGCGAAAATACCGACATGGTACTCTGTGACGAGCAATTCGTCGCCATGTGCCGCGGCGACGATCTCCTCCAGATGACCGATGCAATGACCCTCCTTTGAAAGGACCCGCCGGCCCACCAGTTGGTCGAGATTTACGGTATGCATCGTCAAGCGCCCGGAATCCTGCCGAGGATGTGGTCGCGAAGCCAGACCTGCCAGTCAAAGATAGCAGTCTTGCGCACGTCGATATCGAACTCGATGTCGAGGCCAATGTCGCGAGTCTTGCTCCAGGCTACCCGATGAGGGTTGGCGTGCCGTTCGCCTCCCAGCTTGGCGGCAAGAATGGCCATCCAGCGGCCGGGAAGCGGTCCCAAGCGGCGCGCCAGCGCAATTGAGCCGATTTCGACGGCAATGACCCTTGGGGGCTTGCCTTGTCTCAGCCGCGCCACTATCCCGTCCACCTTCCCGATCTTGACCTGATTTCGATCGACAATCTGCTTGTCCAAAACATCGCGTATAAGGCGCATCAACTGCCTCCCAATATCTGAAGCGGTATGGTTACAACCGCGAGGATGAAGCCAAGTGCAACAACAAACAGCACTGCCACGTTGGAGATAACGCCGTTGCGGTGCTGGCTCATGTAAGACTCGTCGTTCAGCAAAAAGAGAAATGGCACGACCGTCAACGGCAAACTGGCGGCCGTAAAGGCCATTGAAAAGATGGTAAGCTTGAGCGGATCAAGGCCGAGCGCGATCGGAATGGCGGCCGCGAAGATCGTCACCGTATAGACCGCGGTGAAGCCTGGATCGTCACGAGGCTTGCGGTCCTCACCCCAATTCCACCCGAACCCCTGCGCGACCAGGTATGCCTGCTGAAGGGCGATTTCGACCGTGGCGCCGAAGCAGGCGATGCCAAGCGATGCAATGAACAGCACAAAGCCCCTGAAACCGAACACCGCAGTCAGCATCAATGGCAATTGGTGGTAATCGTCGACCTGGGTGATGCCGTTCGCTCCAAGCACCAACGCAGCAATGATAAGCACGGCTATGGAGATCGTGCCGCCGAAACTCATGCCGAGCCCGGCAATGGCGCGATTGATACCGAGATAACTCCTGTCCCATTTGTCCTCGATCGCTCCCGCGGAATAGAACATGAAGAGATATGGCGAGATGGACGCACCCAAAATGCTTACCGCCATGAACCAGTAAGTGGCCGTGTCGTGATGTGGCAGGGAGGGCACCGAACCGACGGCGACCCACGTCCAGTCAGGCTTGAGGATAACCGCCGCTGCGACGAAGCAGAGCGTTACCAGCCCCAACAGCGAAACGCCTTTCTCAATCAGGCCGAAAGTGCCTTTCCACAGCAAGAGCCACGCAATGAAGGCTACCGGCAGGGCCCACAATTGGAAGCCTATCCCCGTGGCGAGTTCGCCAGCAATGGAGACCCCGCCGATCTCAGCAGACAGCACCAGGAAATTGACCAGAAACGTGGTGACCAAAGGCCAAAGGAACGCGTTGAAGCCGAAGCGCTCGCGAATGCCGTCGGCTATTGTGTGCTTGCTGACGGCTGCGAAACGACCGGCCATCTCCACGAGGAAAATGATGCAGACGGTGCCGAGGAGAATGGCCCAGATCAACTGAAATTGGAACAATGCACCGGCCTGGGCCGCTGTTGCTAACGAACCGACCTCCAGGAAGCCGCCAACGCTGGTGACCACGCCGAGAGAGATTTCCAGCAACTTTTTCATGGAGCTGTAGCTTGATCTACGGGACCTGCACCCCCGAACTTGGTAATGGCTGTGTGAAAATCCTGACGGGCTTGCTCTGCTTGCGCTTGGTTTCCGCTCCTGATGGCGTCCTCGGCCCGCCGGGCAGCGGCCGTGAGCTGCCGAGCCAATTGTTTGGAGGAGTCCGAAACGTGCGCCCCTTCTAGTTGGCGATCAAAATCAACTAACGTCTGGGCCAACGAGCGCATCGTGGCTTTCGCATAGTAGGAAGGAACGGCACCGGCGGTCCAACTGTCGATCACCATGATCGCTGAATTCGCGGCAGACTTCGCGGTCTGGGCCTGCTGTCCTCCAGCATTGGATGAAGAGCAGGCGGCTAGACCGGCCAGCATCAACGCGCCCAGCAGAAAGCACAGGGCGGTATTGGCGAACGATGCTGCGACGCGTGCCATTTGACGCGTAAAGCATTGCGTTTGAAAAGGTTCCGCAGCGCGATTTGGCTCTTACTCGCGTAAAGGCTAAAGAGGCCTCTGGCGAAGGCCGCTGCTTTTTCCATCTCTGCCATCGCGTCGTTGACGCACAAGTTTAAAGAGGTTCGATCGACAGCTCTCCACACACCCTCGACTGTTGCACCCGCTCCCACCGGGAAGATACCTATTCACGCCAACGTGCAGCATGCATCACCAATTAAGGAGGGGCGTCATTTAGCCGGATGGAACCTTGGCGTTCGACCTGGTCGGCGTTAGGAATTTTTCAGCGGCGACCCTGAGCCTTCAAATATCCTAGCTTGCCCCTCCGTTCGCCATTTCAATGCCCTGGCTCAGGACCTCGGCTTCGTAACCGTGTGAGGCGGCGGTTTCGCAGCGTTGATGGCGGCCGTATCGCTGTTTGAATCGTACGGGTATCCCATCGCGTTGTAACGGATCTTCCGGCGGTCTCCTTCTTTGAAAGTAATACTTTCGCCGCCGCTTAGCTGCTCCCCGAAAAGAAGCTTGAAACCCTTCCTCATTCGGCAAACCATGGCAGAAACCTCTCTACAAGACCACCAATCCCTCCCCCAAACGAAATCAGTTTGGGAAGCGCGCCAGCTGTCACGGCCGCAGCCCCATCTCCATCAATGTGGACTGGGCTGCCGGAATATTGCCAATGACTCGACGCTGAAGCCCCACCGCTCAATTTCGGGCTTTGCACCTTCTCGACATTGGGGGGTGATGGGCCATATGCATCAACCGCGAAGATTTTTTCAGCACCGGCCAGTTCGACGAAATTGCCGGCATTCAATGGCGTGCAAATCCGGTGAACGCCGCCATCATCGCGCGAGAAGCCAGGCTTGCGCAGATGCTTGCTTGCGGTCCCGTCGTATGCCAGACGTGTTCTGCTGGTCCGAGACCCTAGCGCTTCCAACTCGTCATCAGGGGACCCTTGCTTCCATATAAGGGGTCTTTACGAGGACGAACAACGGTTGGGATGGTCGCGACCGCATCATCGTGCTCGTCCTTGGTGGCGCATTCGTCGTAAGTGCCGAAGCGAGGGTATGCGCCGACAACCAAAAAATCATCGGATGAAGACAGACATTGGTGCCCGGTCCCGGCAGGGAGAATCGGCACGTCGCCGGCCTTCTTGCCGCCCAACCGGACCTTGGCCGTCCCGCGCGCCACCCCTAGGACCTCGTGTATTTGCGAATGGTAGTGGACGTAGTCATAGATGCCATTTCGCCAGCTATCGCCCCAACCGTTTGTTTTGAAAATCACCTCCATGACGGCCGCCGGATCAAGCCTCTCCGGCAGCTTCACCGCACCGCGATAAAAACAAGCGGCCATGATGGATGATTGGGCACCAGACCGTCATGAAACCGGAACTCATTCGATTTTCGGTGCCTCACGAGGGCGGCGACTTCCTCCTTACCCGGTGTTGCAAAACCGGTCTTGATCGCCTTTTTGGTGGTTTTCAAAATGCTCATCGATGCGGCCTCCGCGAATAGTTTCAAACACGTTTCATGTTTAACATGCAGTTCCGCCGGCTCCTCCCGCGTTGGCAGGCCGATGTCCAGTTTCCCCGCATGCAAGGGCTGAATCTGGTGGATTTCCCGACAGGGAATGAGGAAGAATAATGACGTTGAAGGCCTCATGGCCAGCTCAGACGTCCGGCACCGCTTAACGCCCGACGACCTGACTAATAGTCTCGGCGCGGGGCCCTCGGTCCCGCCAAATCCATTTACCGTGTCTTCCGCGCATTGTACGTTCTTAACAACGAGTTGCCTGCCATTCGGGGTGTTGTATATTTAGCGGGCGGCAACCCCTCAAGAAGCCGTGGTGGCCGACGTGGGACTGAGGAAGCTTCACCGGCATTCCCCTCCCGCGTCGGTCATTCGGGTTCAGTTCACGGCAGATCAATCGCAGCTGCGAGCCTTCGGATTGCGACTGCAAACTCCGCGGTGACCTTTACACGCTGGACGCCAAACCTCGCTGAAAACCTTTGCCTTGGATGTGGAAACTGCCCCGCCCACGCGCCGTCGCTCGTTGACGTCGTGCTGGGTTGATCCCTAGCCACTCCAAACCCTTGCCCGCTGCCGATCGGTGGCGGGCCTTTTGAAGATCGTGACGGACCTGATTTTCACCACCGGCTACATACGGCGGCAGAATCCCCTCGCGCTGCTGGCATGGGCGTGAAGCTTGGCCGGGCCCGCATCGCATTGCCAGTATGCGCACCCATGGCGAATGGCCGAAGATTTCCGGCCCACTTAGGGGGCATTTGCCGGCGATCCATGGCAAACGCGGCCCCGTGATTTAGGGAGCGCGATTCCACGCCAAGGCCCCGAGCGGCTGCCACCCAAAATGGGCATAGCCCATGGCGCTGTGATGGGGCCGTAAACCATAGTGCTGAGCAAAGGCGCCTCTACATGCCAAGCCCCGCTTGGGGCCGCTCAGCCTCCCGCTGGCGCTCAATCTCCTCTGGTTCCTTCTGGTCGATCTGTGTCAGTTCGTCTCTGGCCGCGCTGTTAGCGCGCAACAGTTCGTCCAATTTTGACTGTATGGCCTGTGTGTCCCGGTGTTCTGCTCTTTGTATGAAAAGGGTCATCGCCCAAGTGGCCAATGTCGCGGCGCCGTGCCAATCAAAGCTGCTGCGATCGAAAATAATCCACAGCCCGGCGTAGACGACCAGGATCAGAAATGCCCATGGCCTCGCGGTCAGCGTACCGGCTTGCGTGATGATGCTGGAGGCATTCATTTCCCGATTCCATTCTTGTTTTTTTCAACCAGTTTGGGGGATGTTGGTTCCGTCGTCCTTAGCGAGCTTCCCAAGCCCATCCGGTGATCGAAGTAAATCCCTTATGCCTGCCAGGCCGATCAGGGTGTTGGAACGCAACGAGCGTTTGGCCGGGCACTCATCGCTGGATCGATCCGACTAGCGCGTTAACGCGAGGTCCGCTTCAGATTTTGTCGCCGCATCGTCCGTTGAAGAGATCCGTGGGATGACCTTTCGAACTCCTCCTATGAAACGGCCGCTGAGATTGCCGAGGCGAAGTAGCGATACGGGCGCAGTGGGCTCCCAGAAGCGCAGTCGGGCCCCCGACGTCGCCGGCCTCAGGCATCGTCCCTTTGGTGACGAAGCGCTCGCCCATCAGGCGCATGCCGCAGGCCATCCAGGCGGGCAGGAACTGCTTCAGATTTTGCTCAAACCCCTTTGCATTATCGCCACCGTAATGGATCGGGCGCGCGAACACGTCGGACAAGACGGCAGGATCTCCGTCTCAGTCAGCGTCTGCCGACGAGGTTGATCCGGTCGAGCAGCTCTGCGGACTGTTCGATGAAGTGGGCCGGCCAGGGCTGGTCGTATCAAGGCCAAGCCGAGGTGATGCGTTAGGGACCGTGAACCGCAGAATTGAGCCGCGTACTGGTGCGGCGCATCCATGGAAGGGACGAAACGAATTGCGTGGAACAATCGCATGGGCGGACCGTTCTCAGGCGATCTTCAGGCTCAGGATTTTCTCGTGTTGCAGCCACCGAACGAAACCCATGACGAGGCTTCGCAGACGGTTTGCGATTTCGCAAAGCGTGAGGCCGCGTTGGGCGATCGACAGACCACCAATGATGCCAGATCGCGACGTCTGGTTGTCGTCTCGAATCGGCTCGGCAATGTACGCGATGTGGCACAAGCCGGCGGGCTTACAGCGGGCATCCTCGACGCCTTGGCCGAGCGTGGAGGGCTGTGGCTAGGGGCAAGCGAAGGGCACCATGGTTCAACCGCGAGCGACGAACCGCTCATCCACCTCGAACGCGTCGGCAAGATCGAGACGGCCGCACTGACGCTGCCGCAGCAGGAGTATTCGCTCTACTACAACGGCTATGCCAACAGTACGCTTTGGCCGCTCTTCCACTATAGGCTCGACCTCGTACAGCACCGCAGCGAGTTTCTGCAAGCGTACAGGCAGATCAATGCGCGGTTTGCCCAGGCGCTCGCGTGCTTGCTATCAGGCAATGATGACCTGATCTGGGTTCACGACTACCACCTTATCCCCCTGGCTGCGGCGCTGCGGCGGCTCGGATTGGGAAATCGGATCGGTTTTTTCCTCCATATTCCTTTCCCGCCGCCGGACCTGTTCGCAGCCACGCCTGACCATGGAGAACTTATCGCTGATCTGCTACAATACGACGTGCTGGGCTTCCAGACCGCGACGGACGTAACGAATTTTCGACGCTCCGTTCGCGCGACAGCTTCGACCACCTTCGACATCCACGGCGAAGCCAAAATCAATGGCCGAACCGTCCTGACGAGAAGCTTTCCGATAGGCATCGATGTCGACGCCTTCGCACGCATGGCTAATGATGCCGCGGAGGATGTTCAGATCGATTCCATGCGCCGCCAGATTCTCGGTCTCAAGCAGATCATCGGCGTCGACCGGCTGGATTACTCTAAAGGACTACCCGGCCGCATGCAGGCCTTTGCACGCCTTCTCGAAAGGCACCCTCAACACGAGCGGGCGGTAACGTATCTGCAGATAGCGTCGCCCACACGAGAAGAGGTCGCAGCCTATGCGGAAATACGCGCGCAGCTCGAGGCAACCGCTGGCTCCGTGAACGGAAAATACGCGGATTTGACCTGGACGCCGATCCGCTACATCCACCGCACCGTTCCGCGCTCGCGCCTGGCCGGTCTGTTGCGCGCCAGTCAGGTCGGGCTGGTCACGCCCCTGCGTGATGGAATGAACCTCGTCGCAAAAGAATACATCGCCGCCCAGGATCCAGCCGATCCCGGGGTACTCGTATTGTCGCGTTTTGCCGGCGCCGCTGAAGAACTCGCGCAATCCCTGATCGTGAACCCCTATGCGGTCGACGAGGTTGCTGACGCGATAGCGCAAGCGCTGACCATGCCGCTTGAGGAAAGAATTGCAAGACATCGTGCTCTGATCGAGCGCATCCGGCGCAATGATGCGGCACAATGGGGGAAGTCATTTCTCGAGGCGCTGGCGAACAGGCGATAGCCCAGGCTGGCGGGAGCCGACCGGACATCCTCTTCACGCACTGGTTCCAGCTCTCTGGAGAGATTTTCTTCAGCGCATGAAACGAGCGCCATTCTGCGACGTTGCCGGTGCAGGTGAAGATATATGGGAATAGCGCCATGAAACTATCGCTGTTGCAATTTCATGAACTTGCAGCGCCACGCGGAGAGGGGTTGCATCCGATTTTCTTGCAGCCCCGGATGAACAATCCGCCGGACCTTGTCGCTCTGCCGATTGTTGAGGTTGGCGACGAACGGAGCCCAAGCCTCGTGCTCCGCCTCGTACGACCACAGTCGGCAGGCAGCTGACGGAGTTCGGCTAGCCGTGGCGTTGCGGCAAGGGTGCTGCTGCTGCCGCGCCGCTGAGTAACGGCTTTACATCCCATGTTCGGCTTAAGGAGCGCCGCTGAGACGCGCCGCCGACGGCTGTATGGCGCCTCCAGCGTCCGCGTACCGCGGCGCGACCGCGCCTGGCAGGTCGCGGTGCGCTACCGCGGCTGGCCCGGGCCGGTTGACCAGCACGGTTTGGTCTTCATACGCGTCACACCGGCAAGCGGGAGTGCGCCGTCCTACGGTTGAGTCAAGCGATGAGCGGTCAGGGCTTGGGTGGAGCCACGGCCTTCCTTTCATCGTCTCCTGCCGATGCGGAATGATCAGATTGAGCAAGCACCCCTGCCATTGTGGCAAAGCTGACAAATGCTTGCCGGGCCTCTTCAGCCGGCATTTGCCCGGCAATTGCGGAGTTACAGCTTCTCAATGCGCCAGCATATAGTCGGTCCCGACGGGCTTTCGGCCATTGGTTCAAGAATACCAGAGCCTCCCGAACCGAGTTGATGTCGTATATCACGTCACTGGTCTTGACCGCCACTGGAGCAAGGAAAGCCAGATTGGCCATTTGTTACTCCTTCCGATTGGGTGAAGCATTCTCATTCTGCGGCATTCTCGGTTTTCGAGGCCCCAAGACTTTATTTTTTTATGCTGGCAATCCGCAAGGACGGGACTTATCCAGCCCCGGCCTTGCTTCGCGACCGTCATTTGTTGCCGTTGATTGGAATGCGCTTGGCGTTTGCCTGCGCCTTTTTGGACTTGGGCAATCTCACGGTGAGCACACCGTTCTTGAACGTCGCCGCCACCTTGTCGTCTTCAACCTCACGACCGAGACTAAAGCGCCGCTCAAAACGCCCATAATAGCGTTCGCTGAACTGGCGGTCCTTGCCCTCGGTCTCCGCCTTCTTCTCGCCGCGAAGTATCAGAACACCATCATCCAGCATGACCTCGACGTCGTTTTCATCGAGGCCAGGGATTTCGGCCGTCACCCGGATTTCCTGATCGGTTTCCGAGAACTCCACGCTTGGCCAAGTGCCGTTGAGAGGGGCCATGCGGCCCAGCGTCGAACGTGTGTCAAAACCGCGGAGCACCTCGTCGAATAGCCGGTTGACATTGCGGTGCAACGACAGGAACGGATCCATGTCGTCACCGCGATAAAGGCTCGGTGTCTGGCTGCTGCCACGGCTCCAGGGAATCAAGTCACGTACGTTCATTTCCTTCTCCTTTCCGTGTTGGGTCGCACCCGGACCCCACCCACGACAGGACGGGTGCCGGCCGACAGCCAGATTAGGCCGCCGCGCTTTCAATGCGCTTGGACGCCGCCTTGTTGTCGGTCTCGACATTGATCGCGATGCGGCGCGGCTTCATCTCCTCGGGAATTTCTTTCTTGAGGTCGATAGTCAGCAGACCGTTTTCGAGCTTTGCCCCGACAATGGTCACATGATCGGCTAGTTCGAAGCGGCGCGCGAACGACCTCAACGCCAGGCCATGATGGAGGTACTGAACCTCGTCGTTCTCTGTCTTGGCGCCCTCGATCACGAGCATATTTGGCTCCTGCGTGATCGTAAGCTCATCTTCCCCGAAACCGGCGACCGCAAGCACTATCCGGTAGGTGTCTTCGCCGAGCTTGGCGATATCGTAGGGCGGCCAGTTGTCCGCGTTTTGTGGCGGGCTGGCATTTTCGAGCATCTTGAAAACGCGGTCAAAGCCGATGCTCGAACGATAGAAGGGGGAAAAGTCCAGGTTCGTCCTCATAGCTACATCCTCCTTTGAGCAACATAGATACGAGGGAACGCCAAGAAGCCTGGCGCTCCCTGACAATGTCAGTCCCAATTGGGCGACCGACGCGTATGAGTTGGGACTCGATTTCCATCACGTCAAGAGGGTCGTGAAACCCTTTTTAGCGACCGTCTCGACGGGCTGGCTGGCAAGCGCCTCGACCAGTACCCATTTGCTCTGCTGATTGCAGGTGAAGGTGAGTATGACCATGACACGCCAAGACGTTGTCTCGGTCCTTGGAGCCGTCGACGACGCAACGATTGCGGAAATCATCGCGTCCGGTGCCTCGCTCGAGGAGCTGAGAGAGGCATGGGCATGGGCCATCGGTGATGAGGCGTTGATGAGCCAGGGTCGCCCATTGCCAGGAACACGGGTAGCAGGGTTGATCGACCTGATCGAGCCCGATGATGAAGGCGATGTCCAGCCACAGATGAATCCGGGCGCCGACGAATGATCAAGGGCCGAAATGGATCGCCACGGTTCGACCGCGCCGCTTAGCGGCGCGTATTGTTCTAAACGAGGACGTATGGGGCGCCTCGGCCGCTTGAGCCGCCGTGCCATTCGCCGAGAGTGAAGGCCCCTGTTTATACACCAGGGCGGCCTCCACCGACCTGGTAGTTCACTTACAGGCAGCCAGTTCCTTTAGCGCCTTTTCGGCATTGGCCTTGCTTGTATATGTCTTATTGCCGGCGTCGGTCAGTTTTGTGCCGTCCGGCTTTTTGCTCACAACCTCGCACTTCTTGGTCGCCGCATCCTTCGCAACCCAGTACTCCGTGGCTGCAACAGCAGGCATGGTGAAAATGGCGACAAGTGCACTGGCAATAGCGGCTTTGCGGATCATTGCTAACCTCCATTCAATGTCAGCCCAAAAATGGGCGCATTGCATTTTGATCGCCAACGATTTTGGCACTATTTTGACGTTACACCACGGCAGTTTGCGCCTGCGTCGGTCGACATAAAAGGATGAGGTCCAGAGCCATCACACGGCGCGCAGGGCGTTCCTGTCGAGTCCGAAGCGACTTGCCAACCAACGGACAGGCATCGGAACGTCGCCACGAACGAAGCATACCAACAAGCTTGCGGCGCGACCCGATCGGCCGGCTCGCCCTCGTTGGCTAAGTGGTGGCCGAGACTATCTTGGCTCGTTCGTCATACTAAGGTAAGTTGGGTCAAACTCTGCCATTTGAGCGAGCAGTCGCCAGTCCACGACGGTGACCGTGTGGTTGGCCCAGTTGACGGCCGCCGACTTTCTCAAGCTGCCAATGACTCGATACATGTAGACCACGGACAGTCCCAACACGTCCGCCAATTCAGCCCAGATTGAAACTCGTTCCATTCGTGTGCCCGACGACCTGCAGACGTATAAACAATTCGCAGATCAGATGTGCCAAGTGGGAGACTTTCGATCGGCGTCCCATCGCGACAATCCACTCCCGGTGGATGGCCGCGTCAACGAGGGTGTCCAGCCACAGCAACCGACCAAGGTGCGGCGCCTTCTCTGTGATGACGCGCAGCTTGGTGTGGTCGGCGAACATGACGCGGCACAATGATAAGGCTACGATCCCATGGTCCATGGTTTTGAGCAGGAACGCGTGGAGGTCTACAAAGTCTCCGGGCACCTGCAGCGAAGTGAATTGCCTGCCACCGTTTTCCAGAACTTTGTAGCGCGCTGCTAGCCCCTCAACGAGCAACGTGCTGTAGATTGGCCGGGAGCCCTCCGACACTAGGTCCTGTCCGACCGAAAATTCCTTTCCGCCCGATACGACGTGCGCCAGCATCGACCTTTCGGCATCGGAAAGAACATCGTGCTGGCCAAGTTGTAAGTACAACGGTTCAAGCATGGTCAATCCCTGGCGCCTGATTTTCTGAATCTGCCTGCATTTCCCGTAAACTACCAGCATAACGAGGAACCAGATCGAAGAAGGGAGATTGAGCTAGGTTCAAAGCGCAAGCGGGCGTTGAATGGACCGGTATTTCTTTGACGTCTACAACAGCGAGGGGCAGGTGCTGGACGAGGAGGGCCAGTTGTTCGCCTCGAAGGAAAGCGCCAAGGACGAGGCCCTGCGGGTCCTCCAGGATGTCGCGCGCGACGAGATGCCTGACCGCGATCTTTTCAAACTGACCGTCAAAGTGCGGAGCGAAAATGGAGCAGACGTGTTTGAGGCATCCCTCATCTTGATGTCTGGCTGGACCGCCGATCAAGCTTGATTTCACCGCCAACCCAGTGCAGCCGTTCATGCTTAATGTCTGCCATCAGGCCCGTGCCAACACAGCCTCGGGGCGGGCAGATGAAGGCTCGCGGCTTCATTCAGCCCTCCAGGGGAAGGATGCGGATTGCGGCTTAACGAGATTCCCCGAAAAACCACCGTGCCCCCGGGGAGGCGATATATTACTCAGGATATTTGCATACACCGTCCACGCTCACTGCCCAGCCTTCTCCTTCATGTCGTTAGCTCTGTCACCCTGGACGAAGCGTAACTGGCTTGTGAGCATGCAGTTCGACGTAACGGCGGTGTCGCCTCCATGGTCGAGGATGAGACGACAACCCGATATCACCTTGACCTTTGAGGGTGCGCACATCGGTCGCTTGGTCTCTCCTCTGTACGCATGACATGCGGCACCAGGACTTCTGTGACGGACGTCTCCTTCGCCGCTAGGACCAAAGTCTGATTCCGATAGAAAAGGTCCGAGGTCGGGAAACTTTCGCTCGCCCCGTTAGTTTTGAGTGCCGGCCGCCGAGCGGGAGAGAAAAACATGCCTCTATCTCTTGAATTTCGCGATATTGCGATCGAATTTCGGTGCCCGATCTGTTGCCATCCCACTGCCAGGAAAGGCTCATGGCTGATAACGGTTGGGAGGTTCAAATGCGAGGGCTGCGGAGCAACGGTGCGAATTGGCTACGAAGAGAAGATCGCGATTTTTGAAAAACACCGCATAAACAGGGCCCCTCAACAGAGAAGCGGGAGCATGGAACTGCGCATCGGGGAAATCCCGCCAGCCAAACCTAGGTCGCCAGCTCCCGAACCGGTTTCGCGTACGCGCAGGCCGAACGGGCTTTGTCAGGGTCATGCTTCAACTGTTGGCCGTTGTCAGAAGAAAAAGCCCGCTCCTAAGGGCAGCGGGCCAGTCGCATAGGAATTCGCGGCGGACATCACTGTAATCGGATCCCATTGGATTCTGAGGCGGTGCGAAAATGACGCGCAGGAAATTGGCGTCGGGCAGTACCTGATTGCTTCCAGCTACCAATGGTTTTGCCGCCACTAAGACGTGTATCTCGGACCCAAGCTGCCACCTCAAGGCTTTAGTGCCAGAGTTTCTCGCTCAACCATGCAAGCAGCTTGTTGCCGCCGATCGTTCTGCGAACCCGTGCTGCTGCCCATTGAGCCTTAAATGTCGTACCGACGTGGCAACTGCATACGATGCTGTGCAATTGCCGGTCGGTCAGTTCGAAGAACCGCTTGGCTTCTCCATAAGAATCATCTCTCAGGCCCAGCTCCCGCAATACCGGGTCCGCAAACGCCACGGTAATGGGCGAGCCCTCAAAGCGTGCCGAATCACGGGCCTCCCGCTCCAGATACTCGGTGCCGGTAAGAGCACCCAGGCGCCGATCTGGGTCTTTTTCCAGCAGCGCTGCCCAACGTTCTATGCGCTGTTGGCGAGACATGAACGGGTACGTCGACAAAGGCTGAATCTTCGCGACTGTCTGCAGTTGTTCCAGGGTTTGATGTTTCATGGTAGGCTCCTGTGGCTTGAGGTCCCCCACCCTTCAAAAAATTATCGCGCACCGACGCCCTGACAAGAGCCGGCCCGATGCGTATCGCGACAAAATTGACATAGAGCGCTCGTTGATGCGGTCGCTGTCATTTGCGGCGCTGCGAACGCTTGTGCTTGATTATCCGTGCGTTCAGTTCGACCCAGCCGGCAACCTCGAATTTTCTGGGCTCGTCGCGGTGAATGGCGGCGAGAAGCCCAAGTTCGAATTGACCGTGCCTAAGTCCTTGCTGTCCTAGACGCAGCCTCCAACAAGGCGGCACGACTTAAGGCAGAACTTGGCGGGTTCGTTCAACGGCCATGAAAATTTTTTTTTAAACCGGCGGGGGCAAATCTCAGTTCAGCATTGCCTGGCCGCAATAACGCCGGCGTGGCCAACAGGAAGTTGAGCATGCTTACGAAGAAACAGTTCTGTGTTGGGCTGGTGCTGGGAACTTTGATGATTCCGGCCGGTGTCGCTAGCGCCTCAGCTCAAGAGATCCCGAACGATTTCAGCGCAAATCGTGCAGCAGAAGCTGCCCGCTGTGTCGCCATCACGGCGAAGCAGCTTTACGACGATCAGGCGTCGCTCAACGATTTCCTCGACTCGCTCGACAGTCGCGGCTTGGGCACTGCCCAACCGCAAATCCGAAAGGCGTCGGGCTCGGGCTCGTGATCGATCCACGAACCGCGCAGAGGGGTCGATGATCAGTTGATGAGCACCGGTCACATCGAACGCGGCTTCATTGGAGTGCATCTTCAGGAAGTCACGCCCTCACTTGCCGAGGCGCTTGGCATTACAGGCACCTGGGGTGCGCTAGTCGCCTCTGTAGAGCCCGGTTCCCCGGCCGACAAGGCAGGAGTGCGTTTAGGCGACGCGTGATCGTCTCGGCCAACAATCACGATGTACGCCGCCGTCAGATATTCAGGAGGAATGCGTAATCCCGGCAGAAGAACAGGAACAGGCCTATTCTGTTGTGCATAAATAGACGAGGACAATCGCTTTTCGTCGCCATTGCTCTGATGATTACTATTGTGAAATTAAAACCGAATATGGGCGGCTGCGGATGAATTTAGTTATTCTTGCGGGAAAGCTTGCCAAGCAAGGCAGCCGAGACAACGACACCGGTCGTCGCCCTGTGTTGTTTCTTCCAGGTCTTTTTTCCTAAGTTCGAATGTCAGGGTACAAGGGAATTCCAGCGACTGGCCCAGCTAGGAGCGCACTACCAGCGGCACGAGCCCTTCATGGCGCTCATCGAGATAACAAACAATGTGGTCACCGACGCGCTCGAACGTGAGATCGACTTTCGCCTCCCCAACCGCCAGCTGACGGATGACAATATTGTCTATGCCTATTGGCAACCGCGGACGGTCAACCTCGATCGCACGGTTCCACCCGTCGATCCGAATTCCCAAACAGGCCTGCAGCATCATGAAGGCCGAGCCGGCGGACCAGGCCTGCGGCAGACACGCGACAGGATAGGCCACCGGTGCATCGCCAATCGCGCGGGTGAACCCGCAGAATAGCTCGGGAAGTCGCATGTTAAAACGAACCGCGGCCTCGAACATGCTGCTCATGAGTCTAACGACGCCGGTACGCTCTTGGTAGCGGGCGAGCCCGGCGGCACAGATGGCAGTATCATGCGGCCAGATGGAGCCGTTATGATAGGACATCGGATTGAATGGCACCTCGTCGTCGGCCAAGGTACGCACGCCCCAGCCGCTGTTGAGGTGACCCGACAAGAGCTGCTCGGCTATTGACGACGCCCGCTCCGCCGACGCCAGCCCGACATAAAGCAGGTGACCGGCGTTAGAAGCGCGCACCGCGCATTGTTTACCTTCCCCGTCTATGGCCAAGGCGTAGAAATTTTGGTCTGGCATCCAAAAATGCCTCTCCACTGCGTTGCGGATACTTTCCGCCAGAGCGCTCCAGCGCGCTGCCCTCACCGGGTCGCCGCGTCTGGCTGCGAGTGCTGCCATGCCCTGGTAAGCTGCAAAGGTATAGCCTTGCACCTCAACCAGTGCGATGGGTCCCCTCGGGATCGTGCCGTCGGCGTGGAATATGGCGTCGGCACTATCTTTCCAGCCTTGGTTGAAAAGCCCAGTGTCCGCCGCCCTGCTATAGGTCACGAAGCCCTCGCCGTTGCGCGTTCCGACATCCTCTATCCATCCGACCGCCGCACAGAGCGAATCCCACATGCGATTGACAAAGAGCTCATCGGCAGTGCGATCGGCGTAGGAGCAGGCGAGGTAAACATAGAGGGGAGTGGTATCGACGCCGCCATAGTAGCGGCCGAACGGCAGTTCGCGCAGCACCGCCATTTCCCCTTTGCGCGTTTCATGCATGATCTTGCCGGGCTCGGAATCATCGAATGTCGAAGTCTCGGTGGACTGATGGCGCCCAAGGAATGCCAGGACCCCGCGGGCAAGTGCCGGGTTGAGCCAAAGCATCTGAAGGGCGGAGATGACGCCGTCGCGACCGAAAGCGGTCGAGAACCATGGAATGCCGGCGTAAGGATACGGGCCGGTCTCAAGATCGGTGGTGAGCAGTGCTATGTCGGCGCGCGTGCGCGTAAGCCAGTCATTGAACACGCGGCCGGAACTGAAGACGGTGGCGCCCTGCCGCCGCTTCGAACGCATCGCAAATCGTGCTCGGGCCGCCGCGGCTCGAAAGCGGTCGCTGGAGGGGACTTCTTCGTCGTGACCAACCTCTACAAACAGCGCCCTTGCGTCACGCCTGCCCACTACAATGAAGAACACGGCGTGGTTGGACTGGATCTGGTCAGGCCGGGTCGAGAATGAAATATTCGACTGGCGCGCCAAATTGTCGAGCCCTTCGTAGCGAAACGTGACGCTTGCCTCGCCGATCAGCGCGTCATGGGCGTGACCTCGGCGGCTGCGCGTAGTGCCACGGACCTCGAACATGTCGCGAAAATCGGCGTCGAAGTCGAATCTCACAGGCAGGAGCACTTCGCGGCCAGAGTAATTCGTGAAGGCGACCCGCTCGAACATGCGATTTTGCCAGATGAACCGTGTCCGTTCGACGTGGACGACACCCGGCAGCGTTTCACGACCCTCTGGACCCGTTGTGGCCAAGTTCGTGAGATTGGCTGTGAACAGTATGTTGTCCTGGGACAGCGAAGCGCCAAGCAGGGAAGGAGTGCGCCCGCCGATGAACAGACGGAAGCGCGACAGTACGCGCGTGTCGTCGCGGAAGAGACCGTCGCCGGTGCCACGTATGTCGCCGTAGCCGTCGGAAACGATGAAGCAGTCCTCATGCTTGAGCGCAAATTGCCGGTGAGGCTCGCGTGGCGCCGAGTCATCGATCGGCGTCGGCGCCACAGCTGGGTCAAGCTTGCGATCTTCGGTTTCAGCGATCATGTCTGCTCTCCCGTTCGAAAGAGACTTTGTCCATGAGGGCGCATGCTTGTCGATCGTCGCCAACGTCAAATTCTTCACCAGCGCCCGCCTCGTCGCGGCATGGTCCGAACGCAAAAGCGTCGTTCGACTTGATATGCTATGATTGACGAATTTTGGATTTTGAGCAATCAGCCTTGATATCCAGCCGATCGCTTACGCCACCGATTCAGTTGCCTGACCAGCTATGTTTCCAGCATAGCGATTGCGTCGGGAGGAACGTCGCTTGTCGCCGGTGAGCGAGCGATAGATCGCCATATAGTCGGCGCACATGCGCTCGGCGGTGAACCGCTTTTCAAAAGTCCTCCTCACCCGAGCGCGATCGAGGTCACCTACGCGACGAACGGCCTTCACGGCCTCCGCGATATTCTCCACGATAAATCCCGACACCCCATCATCAATGACTTCTGGAACTGCGCCACGGTTGAACGCCACCACAGGCGTTCCACAGGCCATCGCCTCAATGGTCACGAGCCCGAACGGTTCGGGCCAGTCGATCGGGAACAGCAACGCGGCCGCATTGCCCAGGAACTCCGCCTTTTGCTTCTCGTTAATCTCGCCAATGAACTCGACATGTGAATTTTGCAGCACCTGTGGTTCGACGCTTTCTCTCCAAAACGAGCGGTCAACCGAATCGATCTTGGCCGCGATCTTAAGCGGCATTTTTGCTCGGGCGGCGATTTCGATCGCGGCCAGCGGTCCCTTTTCCGGAGAGATGCGGCCAAGGAACGCCAGATAGCTCGAGGCCTTCTGACGGAACGGCAGGATACCAGGCGGCAAGCCGTGATAGACCGTTCCGAGCCAATTGACCGGCGGCATCGGCCGGCGCTGATCCTCGGAGATCGAGACCAGCGGAATGTCATCGAACATCGCATAAAGTCGTGGGAGGTCCGGGAGGTCAAGCCGGCCATGAAGGGTCGTGACGGTGCGCCTGCTAAATTCTCTGATCATCGGAAAGTGAAGCACGTCGACGTGGAAATGCAGCACATCGAAAGCGTCCGCCCATCTGCGCACCTGCTCAAGCATCGAAACGTGACACGGCACGGGGTCCCTTCCTTTAGGGCTCAGGCGTAACGCAGCGTCGCAACACGCCACGAGTTCGGCCGAAGTCCTTGAGTCGCCGCTGGCGAACAGCGTCACCTCGTGGCCCTGTCGAACAAGTTCCTCCGTCAGATAAGAGACGATGCGCTCGGTACCCCCGTAGAACTTGGGAGGGACGGACTCCATTAGAGGTGCAATCTGGGCGATCTTCATTGTAGGTGCGTCCGCGACTTAAGATTCGACAAGGCCGACGGCATGCGAGCGCCGCTCCCTTTCGGCCGCAAACTTTCGAATTGCTAATATGTTCCCGAAAGACGTAACGACAGACGGTCTGACACGGGCGTAACCGCACACAAGGGCTCGGCGGCGGGCGCAATCGCTGCAAAGGCCAACTTCAGGCAAGCCACGAGGTGTTCGGACCCGCCTGACTATCTTCTCACGAAGATGTCGCCCAAGCCTGAATTGGTTCGTTTCGAATCCGCAGCGGCAGCGCCTGGGTGCGGCGGTCCAGTGGGGCGGTCCGAATGGATTCTATGTGAGGCCACACCGCGATTGGGTTCGGTCATTTGGATGCCTGGGCCAAAGACCCGTCAGGTTCCTCAGCCTCGGATCCGAGTGGCCCGGATATCAGGGTCAGGCGTAGAACCCGATTTTGGGACCAAAGTCCTACTCTGGAACGGTTCGACGCCCTCTGGGTTAGATTTGCGAGCGCCGACAAGGGTGCTCTTTAACTCGCTTTGAAGGAGAAAATCATGAGGATGCATTTCGGTGCCGCCGCTGCGGCTTTCTTGCTCATAGTCGGAATGGGTGCGGCCGCGGCGGAGGACGTGGTGATCCAGCCTGAACAGGACACGGTCATCCGGGAATATGTGAAAAAGCAACCGTTGGCTTCCGTCAAGCTTCCTGGCGTTGAACTTAATGTCGGCACAGCTTTACCTGATACCGTTGAGCTGCATGAGGTTCCCAACGTCAAATACCGGTACGTTGTCATCGACAACCGGACCGTCCTAGTCGATCCGGGCACGCGCAAGATCGTCAAGGTGTACGATTAACGTTAGACGTTGATTGGGCGGCGGAAGGGTGGCCGCAGGCTTCGTAGTCTTTGCGGCCATCCTCTGCCACTCAGGCCCCGCCCTGCCCTACTGGGAGCCGACGCGCACGGGCCTCATCCCCGCATGCAACAATGGCTCATTCGCTACGCTTTCCCGCCCCGTAACACGTCTTGATGTTATTCGACGTGGAGCAAACCGATGGTTTCCGCGCAGCCCGCGTATACGCGAAGGCGTATACAGGCAAATTATAGGGCTGCGTGAAGTCAACAGTATACGCATCCGCGTAACGCTGATGCGTCTATTGCTCGCAGCGAAAAGCAACTCGGCGCCATCTTGCGGCGCGCCCGCAGGCAGGCCAACCTCACGCAAAGGGGCTTGGCCGCTCTTTCCGCCCTTGACCTTGCACTCGTCGCCTCCGCAGCACCGACATTGCAGGCTTGAGGGGGGCCTCTGAGGCATCGGAGCAAACGCCGAGAGGCACGCTGAGTCCGTGATCTCTTCATTGTCGCGTCACTTTCCGGCGCAGGACGTTGAGTCGGCCAGTTCGGCGATAGAAAAGCGCGCGAAGCTTCAATCTGATCAATCTGAAGCGCGGTGGGTCAGACATCCAGGCTACCCGATCGAGAGGTCGTTGGGTGCGTACTGTGAAGCTGCGGCGACGGAATAAATCCAGAAGAGAACGCCAGGACCGAAACGCATCTCGGGACTGCTCGAACCGTGATCCGCGCAGGCGGGTCGTTTCAGGGCGATGGGTCGGGCAACGCCGTCAGACCCATGCCGACAAATCACAAAGTCGTACATCAATTGTTGATTGAAAGCCGACAGAAGGAGGGAGAGATTCGCCGCTTCGACCGGCGGGCTCAAACGGCCGGCGCGGCCAGGTTAGTCTCCTGTGTCAAGGCGCCACTTGCGACGACTGACTGCCTCGAAACTCACATCGCATGGTACTTGCGACGAGCATGCGTTTCGTCTGGCCAAGATTGTGGTGCACACGATGAGGCATCAACGCCCCCCCGAGCGCAAGTTCTATTGATTTGGGCGATCCTTTGCAATGACGTTGAAGAGTACGAGGCACGCCAGCAGGGACACGACACAGCCGAGCAGGTCGTTGCTCGTCAGACCGGCAAAATAGACCAATTCAAACGCAAATACGGACATCATAGCCACGTGGGATTCGGAGGTTTCAAATAGAACCGCTAAGCGGTGCTAATGTTCCGCCCGTGCGGTGGGGATCACAATTGCGGATCCGACCACTCCACGCTTGTTCGGGGGGGCAGGGTTATCCCTATCCAGGCCTTGTCCCCGATCGTCCGTCCCTACGGCGATACACATTTGATATTGAAACCAGCTGCGGGGGAGCCTTATAAAAGTCGATGTTTTCCCATTGCGTTCTAAGGAGCTTGCGATGGATAGCGTGACCGTAAGCCTCAATGACCAGGTCGGCCCCTGCGTTGAAGTAATCGAAGTCTGCGGAGAATGGTTCGTCCGCGTGGTTGACGGCGACGAGGAACTAACCCGATCATTCGAATTGGAGCCGTTCGCCTTGGCCTACGCAGAGGGCCAGCGAATACGTTTGGGGCTTGCTGATTTCGATCGGCTGTAGCGCTGAACGCCCACTATCGTGCCGGGAATGCGGCCGCTGTGACGTTCCACACGATCATAGCCTCCGTCACCAGATCGGCTGGCGCCCACCACAACGCCGGGCATCAGCACGATATGGCTAGAAGCTCGAGGGGGTCGGCTCAGCTACGCCAGTCACGTTCGCGTCATCTGGTGCGCGAACATCCTCATAATCGACTGTCGCAACGACGGCTCCGCTTGCATCCTTAGCCCGCACCGCCCAGCCGACAGGCGACTCACCACGCGAGAGCGCGTCCTGCCACAGGTCGGCCGCAGACCGTCGGCATTCGTCCAAGACCGCTTGCAGCGTGGGAAACGAGAGGCCTGCGAGTTCTCGCACTTGACCCTTGTCTTGATACTCGAGGGTATATGACGCGGCGCGGCCCGATTCCAGCTGACTTCGCACACTGGCGTGTGCGGCGCCGCTGTCTTTATCGAAGGCAGCGGCATGCAACAGCATCACCTTTGCCTTTGCAATCAATTGCACGTCATCGAGGGCGCTGTCATAGGCCAGGGAGACGGAAATCGCCTCACCGCCTTCGCCCACGAAGCGGACTGTCGGGAAAGGTCCGTTCTCAACGACCGTTTCAAGAATCTGCATGGGATACTCCACCGCTGCCGGTCTTTCGGGTCAGTCCTTGACATACGCCCCAGGCTGTCGCCCGCTCTTTGGCGCCTTGGCGTCCTTGGAATGCTCGGAAAGGGCGGGCCCGGCGCCGGAGACCTCTGGGTGGACGGGGACGGCGTTGCAGGCTGTGATGGAGACTTGGATTGAGGGGCCTGAAGGTTCTCTTGTCCGCAGTTGTCATGTCGTTTTTCTCCCATGTCAGGGATGAACTAGCCATCGACTTGGAGGTTCCCCGTCGTCGCGTTTCGAGGGCTTAGTTTGCGAGCGCGAACCGTCGGCAATGATCGAGATACGCAAGCTCATGCGTTGCGAGCAGGTCAACGACGCTTGTCCATAACCACGACGGTGTCTTAGTGTTCGCGCCAGTCGCGTGCGACAGTTCGCGGGTCCAACTGCGCCAATCCGCGACGTCCATCTGGCGTGCGTGTGCTTCGCCCACAATCGAACCGAGGTGGCGGGCAAGCGCCTGCGTCTGTCGACATGTCAGCCGGTCGATTTCGAGTTTCATATCGCGTGGCGATATAGCCCTGACAAAGACCTGCTTCCCCTCAATTTCACCGCACACCATGCGATCGCCAAGGTTTGGGGACATGGCGCGCGCGCCTGCCCGGACACGCTCAGCATGATTGCCCGGCATCTGTGCCCGCCGTGCCGAGGGAGCGGCCGCAGCAGTCGCTTCCTTGATGTCGAGCAGCGCCATGCGGCGATGCTTGCCCCGCATCAGGGCCGCAAAGCGCAGATGCCCGAGCGAACTGCATCCTTTGATCCAGTACGCCGCGTCCATGAATTCCCAGCCTTTCTTGCCGTGCTGTTCCGTCTCAGGTGTTAGGCCTGAGATATCCAGAACTTGGCAGAAGGTGCGCACCTGGCTGCGCTCGGGGTGATGCAAGGGCCAAAATCGGCGGTTGCGCGGCAACTGCTTCTGTTGTCCTTCAAATCGCTCAAGAGCGAGGTTGTGCCAGCGGCGATGCGCGGCGCATTTGAGCAGCTTTCGCAGGTCCTCGGATCCCCGCGCGCCTGACGAAGGCGCTGCCTTGATGTAGCCGGCGAGGAGGTTGTCGAGCATGTGCGCTGTTGTCACGCCCGGCAGGTCGGAACTGCGGATGGCCGAAGCCAGCGAGAGGCCCAGCCGCACGAGGTCATCTGCCGGGTTGCCGATGACGGTCTGGTCAAAATCCCGGATCTGGATCGCTACGCCGCCTTCCAGGTCCGAGAGCGCTCCCAGGTTGCCAAGATGGCAGTCGCCGCAGATCCAGGCAGCGGGGCCTTGCGGCAATGCTTCATCATGCTTGTTCAGCCAGTCATAAAACAGCCATGCGCTGCCGCGCACAAATGCATGCTGCGACTTTGCCATTTTGCGGAGGCGCAACCGCTCCAGATACCTTGGCCGATCCGAGAAGTTCATGGCTGCCTCTCCCGCCATCGGCGCAGCAGCGGCCAGACATGCCAAAGGCCGACCAGCACAATTATTGAGACGGCGGCGGCAAAGACGCCCGCTGCGGCTATCCCCGTAATCTTGCGCACCACGACGTACATCTCCACGGACAGTCCGACCGCCAGGAATACAGTTGCGGCGAGGACCAGCCTGCTCGCCACGATGTAGAACGCCGGCGCCGCCTCTCCGCCATAGACGATCCTGTGATAGGCCGCCGGCGTCATGAGCAGGACGGTCGACAACGCAACGCACGCCAGGGCAATCCCATGAGAAGCTTTGTCAAGCGGCGGCATGGCGGCGAAGCCTTGAGTGACCACAATTGCCAATTGAAAGCCCAGCATGGCTTGTGCCCCGGGCAGCACAATGCGGCTTTCGGTCATCGCATACTCGATTTTGGTCTCGGTCGACGTTTGATGCATGGCTGATGCTCCCTCCTGTCGCCCCGCTCTGAAAACCATCGGGCCGTACCAGAACGTCAACGCCAAAACGAGCCCCGCAGTCCCGGCACCGAAGGCGACAGAGACTCCACCGATAACCTCCCCGGCGATAGCAAGGTCCAGGGCCATCGCCAAAGCGAACGGCGCGAGTGTGGTTTCGGCGGCTCGGGTAATAAAACGATCAACGCGCGGTCCAGCCGCGCCGTGTTCGACAATGCGATGGTAGGCGCTCGGTGTAATTAAAAGCCCGACAACGAGGACCATCACGCCCAACGCGATGACGTAGATCACTTTGGCATGGGACGGCAGGTACGAGAATGCTGTCTGAAAGGGTCCCTGAAGCTGGAAGCCGAGCAAAATCTGCGCGCCCAGCATTAGCGTCCGCGATTCATCCAATGCCAGCTTGGTTCTCTTGTCGGGCGTCACCTCTTCTCAACCTCGGATGAGTTGTCCAATCATAACAACGGCCGCTGCAGCCATCACGACTGTTGCGACCCAACCCACCCCGCGCAGCCCCAGAGGAACGGTAGCCTTTCCCATAATGTCAGGCCTCGCGGTCATGGCCATCATCACGGCCATAACGGGGACGGCAACCACGCCGTTGACCACGGCGCTCCAGTACAGGGCTTTGATTGGGTTGATAGGCGTGAAATTGAGGCCAACCCCCACGACGGTAGCGGCAGCGATCGTGGCATAAAAGGCCTTGGCTTCGAGCGGCCTGCGGTCGAGACCAACCGGCCACTTTCGCGCCTCTCCCAAGGCGTAACCGGCCGAGCCCGCGAGCACGGGTATTGCCAGAAGCCCTGTGCCGATGACGCCGACGGCGAAGATTGCGAAGGCAAAGTTGCCGCCGACGGGTTTAAGGGCCTCCGCCGCCTGACTCGTGGACTGGATGTCCGTCACACCATGAGCATGTAAGGTCGCGCCGGCGGTAATCATGATGGCAAGCGCCACGATGTTCGAAAAGGCCATGCCGACATAGGTATCCAGGCGGATGCGTTCGACCGCGTTTTTCGTTTGCTCCGGGGCGTCCTTCAGTGGCTGGCGCTCTGGCTTGGCTTTCTCGTCTTCGACCTCCTGCGACGCCTGCCAGAAGAACAGGTATGGGCTGATGGTCGTGCCGAGTATCGCCACCACCGATGTCCAGAAATCGGCGTCTGCAGTGAATTTGGGAATTAGCATTCCCCGGGCGACATCGGCCCAAGGAACGGACACAACCAGGACAGTGGCGAAGTAGGCGAACAGGGACAGGGTAAGCCACTTCAAAATGGAGACGTACCGCGTATATTTCAGGAAGATTTGAAGGATCACCGAGATGGCACCGAAGGCCACCGCATAAGCCAGGGCCGGTCCTCCGACAATCAACTTCAGCGCGTCGCCCATGGCACCAAGATCGGCGCCGATGTTGATGGTGTTGGCTACGAGCAGAAGGAGGACTACCGACTGAAGCAGCCAGTTCGGATAGTATTTGCGCATGTTACCGGCGATGCCGCGTCCGGTCGTGCGCCCGATCCTGGCACTGATCTCCTGGACCACCGCCATAAGCGGGTAGCTGAACAGCATAGTCCAAGTCAGCCCAAAACCGAATTGGGCTCCCGCTTGAGAGTATGTTGCGATTCCACTCGGATCATCGTCGGACGCGCCGGTGACGAGCCCCGGCCCGAGCACTCCAAGGAGGCGTGGTTTCGACGGTCCGATGACCGGGCTGTTCTTGACCTTGTTCATGGGCTGTCGCCTTGCCTTTAACGTGCTACCTTGAGCAAAGGTCCGTAGGCGCAATAAAATCTCGCTGCATTAGCAAAAGTTGCAGATGTCGGTGCACTGTGCCCTTGGTGGGCCGGGAACAGTTACCCATCTGCACAGGTCGAACTGCAACTTCGGTCTCGAGTTGCCAGTCTACCGGCTGTGGGTAGCCAGACCCAAGAACACGCTCAAAAGCGCCGGCCGGAGCCTCGATGGATTGGCCCTTATCCATCGCCTTGCACCATCGGACGAATGACAATTCTAGCGGGCAGCGTGTGGCAATTCCTGTCAAGATTAATTCGAAGGGTTCGCCCTAGCTTTTCCGGCGCTCTCAAAGTCGCGTATCGTGGATTCGCTTAGGTTTGACTTCGCAGCCAAACGGGCCTGGGACCAGTCCAATAGTGCGCGAGCTGCCCGGCAATACGCCGGGGAAAACTCTTGCCGGCTGGCGTCCACAACTGGGTCGGTTTCTTTTGACCCCGTCCTGCACGATGAACATTCGATAGGGCCAAAAGGTTCCACGCCGCGATCGAGTGTCGCGTGCTCTCAGGTTCAACGTTCGACGGTCGTCCACGGTAGATCGCGTGCGCCTGTTCCATCATCCCGCTCGAATCACCGGCAACATCTCCCTGACGCCAGATTGTCCGCGGCGTCGCATCCCTCGCGCGGAAAGAATTGTAGCGGTCCGCAAAGCCTGCAGCCGCCGGGGTCACGTTCATTGTCGCCGGCCCTTTGCCGGCAGCGGCCGCCACAGGCCAGCCACTACCTGAAACTGGAGGCCGCCCGGCCGAGGCACCAATGGCGGACAAAGGATGGTCGAGGCGATCGCCGCAAAAGATACGCAGTCGACCGTTGAAGGGGGAAGATGCCGAGGTCAAACACATCGTCGAGATGCACGACATTTCGCCGGCCTAAGCGCGAGCACTGGTACGCCGGCACGGAAACGATTGGCGCAAGATTGAGGAAGGTGCGAAATCCTACAAAGACTAGCAATAATGGCTCCGCCGCTGTAAGGCAGTGCTTGAGCGCGCAGTCTTTCATTAGGTCGTCACGGAAAACAGTGACTTCGCACTGACCTCCCGCGCAATTGCTGGGTCTGGCAATACCGGAGGCAGCTCACTCGGCGCTCAATACCCTAAGGCGCGGTTTCAGCCACAGCGACACGGCCGGGTCGGATTGTTTGCGTTCAAACGAATTTTGCGACGCTATCTTCGTGTCCTTCCCTGGTGATCGTGGAGGACATAATGGGATCGCCCGACCATGCCGTCGAAATCATTCGCGAGAAAAAATGGACGGTCCGCGTAACGGCGTACGGCAACGCGCTGACATTAGCATTCGAGGCTGAAAGTTACGCCCGCTCCTACGCGGACGGCCAGGCGTTCCGGCTCGGCGTCGAGGTTGCGGAACGCAACGAGTGTGCCTGACCCTGACGATTACTTTTCGGAAGGGGGTATCTCTTCGTTGCTGACGAAGTCGCCGGCCGCAGCCAGGACCGCCACGAAGGCGGCGCTGTATCGCGCGAAGCCGAAGGCCTCGGCAGCTGCAATCTTTGCCCCGCGCTTGTGCTCGCTGACGAATTTAGCCGCGATCTCCTGAGCCTCGATGGCAGCCTCGCCGAACAGTGCGCGCTCTTTGGCCGTTGGCTGAAAGGCTTGACCAATGGCATAGCCAACCAACACTCCTGCCGCCGAGCCGGCGATCATCTTGGCTCGATCAAGGTTTGTAACGGCGCGACGCGGGCTAGCCTTATAACCTTTTAGCCCTGAAGGGGCATCTCCGCCGGTCGTCAATGTCGCCTGCGTTGCATCGACGCGCCCGTTAGGGGCATTGCCGTCAGCACTCCTTCGTCCTGCATCAAAAACAGCGACTGCTCCCACTGCCACGGCGGCCGCTATTCCGCCATTCTCCTTGACGGCATCCGAAATCCCCCCGACCACCGCGGCGACTTTCTGTCTGGCGTATTGGGAGGAAACGTCCGCCAAATGTCTGGGTTGCAGCCGGCGGCTCACCTCGCTCAGCGGGCCTAACAGAGCTTGCCGTTCGGCTCGGCTCTGCACCAGTATATCGCTGATTTCATTGCTGGGTTGAACCATAGCGTATTCCCTGCTTCAAGGCCGCGAGGTCGGTCCGAACCTGATTGACCGTCTCGACGGGCGTGATGGTCCAGCCGGTCAGCGCCCGCTTGGCAAGATAAAGGGACATCGAGCCTGCCCCTATCAAAAGGAGCGCGACAACCAGACAGGCGAGCATTGGGCCAATTCCTAAAAAGATCATTGCAAGGATGAGACACTGAACCAGAGCGAACCCCGCCAGCGCAAAAAACATGGCGGCGGCCATCCCACAGGCGCCCGAGGACGCGAGCGCCGTGGACTTGGCTCGCATTTCCGCCTCGAGCAGACGCAGATCGAGGCGCATCAACGAGCCGAATTGGCTTAGCGCTTGGCCGAGCACGCTCCCGAAGGGCCGGTGATCCATTCCATCATCCATGCGAATGATCCTTCTTAGGACCGATCGGAGTTTCGCATCATCCGCGTGAGGACAACGCCGGCGAGGATACCGACGCCGAAAAACGCGGCTGGCTGACGCTGCGCGAATTTCGTGACGGAATCGAGCAACTCGCCGACGTTGCGGTCCCTGATATCGGTTGAGATGCGCTCGACACCTTCGGCAGCACTGCGCACCATGCTTGCGACCTGGGGCGCCTGCTTTTCGATGCCGTCCGCCGCGTCCTTGACGGAGTGGGCGATATTCGCGATAGCATCGGCGCCGGCCGTCTTATTTGCCTCGACTGCCTCCTTGAAGGCGCCCGCGGCCTCAGCGGCAACAGACCCGGCATAATCCTTGGCTTCGCCCGAGACGGAGGCGGCGGCATTCTTCAGATGCGACGCGGTCTCCGCCGCACTTGTCTTGAGCTTTCCCAAAGCTTCTTTGCTCGTCGCGGCACGTTCCGCACCCTCGTTGCCCCGCCAGCCGTTCTCGTTGGTACCCGGTCCCGTAAAGTCGTCGGTAGTTGGCGTGTCCATGATGTTTCACTCCTGTTCCTGGGAATTGAACTTCGCTATCATCAAGCGGTTCCTGCCCCAGAGGAATAAAGGATCCGCCGCTGACCGGATCACCGCTACGGCTGGACGCGATCACCCGGCGGTCGTCCGCCTTCTTGTCCCTTCGGCGTGCGGTAGGCTTACATCGCAACGCTTCCGCGAACGCCAGCTGACGGCCCTCTCCAGCCGGATGAGCGCGGTCATCATCTGGAGATTGTTCTTTACCCGATGTCGCAGCTCCCGCAGCAAGGTATCCTTCTCGCGCACGCTTTCCTGAGGGCGCCTCTTCACCGTGGTGGACGTCAACGACTGCCGGTCCACCGACGCCGCGCTGCGGATCCCCACGAGATCAGTTTCATTGACAACGCACTCGGCCAGCGCCTTGTCCTTCTGCGCTGCGAGACTTCAAGACTTCAGGCCTTATAGCTTTTCGAACTCAGGGTTGTCATATACGACGCGCTCCGTCTCGATGAGGTCTGAAACGGCGATCGCAATAGGCACTGATCGAGAATGTCTTGAATTGTTTGCTCTCCAGCGCGGTGGCGAGTTCGGGCGTATCGAGCAGCTTCTCGATCGCCTCTGGCCTCCCTGGATCCGATGTCGTTTTACGCCTAAGGCATCAGTATCAGCGATGGGCTGATAGGCCAGCACCGAAGCAGGGCTCCACCTGCAGAGGTCAATAGGCCGGGACCAGCCTGGTGTCGCGTAGCGGCAAGGTCATTGCAAACCGAAGGCCGTCAGGATGATAGGTTAACTCAACCTCGGCCTGGCACTGCACCGCGACTACTTTCTCCAGCAGAGTCGTACCAAAACCGCGCCGCCTTGGTTGCTCGACCTTAGGCCCGCCCTTTTCAAGCCAATCCAGATTGAGCATTCGCTCGTCTTGCGAATTGCTCACCGACCACCGGACGTCGAGACGCCCGGTGGGGCGGGACAACGCGCCATATTTCGATGAGTTGGACGCGAGTTCATGAAAGGCCATCCCGATCGGGATCGCGATATCGGCGACCAGTGCAACGCTTGGCCCTTCGAGGGCTACACGGGACTTGTTGGTCGTATCGTAGTGGCGCAGTTCCGACTCCAGGAGCTTGTGCAACGAAGCCATCTGCCAATAGTCATCGGTCAGAATCGAATGCGTGTCGGCGAGAGAGACGATCCTGGCGGAGAAATCGCGCACGAAATCATCCACGCTGCCACTCGATCTGGCGGTTGCCCCCATCATCGCCCGGACATTTGCCAACGTGTTTTTGACGCGATGATGGAGCTCCCTGATCAGCAGTTTCTGCCGGTCCGCGACCTCTTGCTTCTGTTCAATATATGATTTGACCTCAAGCTGACGGGCGCGGGCACGCAGAGCCGAGCGCACCGAATTTGCCAGGCTCGACGCCAGGAAGGGCCTCTCGAGAACGATCAGATAGCGGTCCAGAAAGGCGAGGCGTTTGTCCATCTCCGTTCCCCGCATCGTCAGCAACACGATCGGAAAATCGGACCACGCCGGTTGATGATTGAGCCAGGATGCAAGCTGATTTCGATCAGAACTGATCAAGGCCTCTTCGGCAACCAAAAAGCACTGGGCCTGGTCCAAGAGCGGAACTGCCTCGTCCAGCGTCGCGCAGATTTGAGACTTGATACCGTGTCCCGTAAGGATTGCCGACGCGACCTTCGCGTCGCGGCCGACTGGTGCCAATACGAGCACACTGCTTTCCGAGGGCATTATGATGCCTTATCTTGCAACAGGTTGCCGCGCTTTCCCTCGTAGGTGGGCACGCCAGTCAGTATCCCCCGGAACTCCTCCAATGGTTCACCGACGGACAGGCCGGTTGCGCTTATCTTGAATTCGCGAATGGTGTCCTCATGCGGTCCGACGCGCTTCTTGACCACGGAAATAGCCCGTCTCAGACGGCCGCCGCTTTCAAAAAAGCGCAGGAGCATTATGGAATCGCAGAGATAGGTCATGTCGACGGGGGCGGACATTTGCCCGATCAGCCCATGATTGGCCAACAACAGGATCGTCACGACGCCCTTTTGATTAAGATATGTCAGGATCTCGTGCATCTGAAGCACAAGATGCTGCTCCTCCGACATAGCGTTGAGGTATCCGGTCAGGCTGTCGATAACGACGATCCTTGCATTCGAGCGGTCCACAGCAGACTGAATGCGCGAGGACAATTCACCCGGCGACAATTCCGCCGGATCGATCTGTTCCAGCAGCAAGCTTCCTTTTTCGGCGAATGGCCCCAGATCCATGCCGAGGCCCGATGCGCGCGCCAGGAATATCCGCTTGGTTTCATCGAACAACAGCACCAGCACATGTTCGCCGCGCTTGAGAGCGGCATGACAATAGCTGCACGCGATGGTCGACTTGCCGACACCTGAAGGGCCCATCAGGAGGGTGCTGGTGCCGCGGTCCAGCCCGCCACCCACGAGCGTGTCTATAGAACCGTTGCCGGTAGCAGGCGATCCATGCTCGGCCATCTCATGTTCGGAGGCAACCAAGCGCGGAAATACCATCACGCCGCCCGGTCGAATGACGAAATCGTGGAAGCCGCCGCGAATTTGTACGCCGCGCATTTTGATGATGCGCAGCCGCCGCCGCTCTCCGCCGTAAATCGGCGAAAGCTGTTCCATCCGGATAACGCCATGACTGATGGAGTGCAGGTTGAGATCGTCATGTTCAGCCGTGAGATCGTCAAGCAGAAGCACCGTCGCATTGTTGAGAAGGAAAAAGCTTTTCAAAGCAAGAACCTGCCGGCGATAGCGTAACGAGCCTTGCGACAAGAGGCGAATTTCCGACAGAGAATCGAACACCACGCGATCCGGCTTTATGCGCTCGATCTCGGCGAGCGCGGACTGCACGGTCTCACCGAGCTCAAGATCGGACGAATGAACCAGAGTCTGTAACTGCGATGGATCGAGGCTCAGTTCCGGTGGGACCAGCTCGAGGATTTCGATCCCGTCAAGAGAAAACCCATGCCGTTTTGCGACCGAGTGCAATTCGCGCTTGCTTTCGGATAGCGTTATGTAGAGGCACTTCTCGCCATCCGCCGCGCCTTTGATCAGAAACTGCAGACCAAGTGTCGTCTTTCCTGAACCAGGCCTGCCCTCTACAAGATGTGAACGGAATTTTGCGTAGCCGCCTCGCAGCACATAGTCGAGGCCTTGCACGCCGGATGATATTGGTGAAGCGTCGTCTTGATCCACGTTGTCCCCGCATGCCTGTCGTGCCCCCTTAACGGACAGCATTTTCAATGGTTCCCTCTTTAAAAAGAGGTGACGGTCATCCCCCGCGGGGCTGTCACGCAATGACGCTTGAGCGGCCGGCCGCCCAGCTGCTGCGCAGTGACGAACACCTAACCGGCAATCTTCCATTCCTTTTTCATCGGCCAGTCAGTGCCACCATGAGCGTTTCTTTTCTCGCGTCTCTGCTCCCTCGGGTGGAAGCGATGGTCTACTATCGGATCGTCGACAAGGTCCATGAAGCTGGTTCGGCCAGCTTGCCAATTCCAGAGAGGCGTCGAGAGGCGCCAGTTTCCTCGATAATGTGTTCCGCTGAACAACCACCGTGACAACGACGTGGCTTGGCTTCAACGGCTAGCGCCGAGCGATCAGTTGCCGAAGATCGTGGTCATCGGGAACCAAACTGACCAGAACGTCGACGCAGCGCATCTTCATGCGCGCCATCTGACTGGTTATATCTGGGCGCCAGCCGCCCTGAGCCTCGGAGTGGGCAGGCTGATTTGCCGGGGTTTGTCACGCTTGTCGGACCGATGCCGTCGACGCGCATCCCAGGGGGTGCACCCATGCGTCGAGGCCTGCATTTCAGTGACACCGATCTTCGCACCCGCTGCGGCATTGACCCGCTTCGCTTGGCGCTGTTTCCGGCTTTGGGCGCGTTCATTCAATTTATGGCTTTCTGCAAGCCCTTAGCCAGGCAAAAACCAGCGCGCTGAGTACAGTTTCGTCATCGGCCTTGGATTGCGCTTGGAGTTCCAACAGCGGCATCATTGGCGCCATGAACATCGCATATACCTATGCATTCTCCAGCGCCCTGTATCGGCGAGATCGGTAATCAATGAAGGGTCGCTCAACTTGCAGTGCATTCAAACCGTTCGTGGCAACGCGATTCATCAATAGCCGCCTATCACAGGCAGAATCTCTCCGGTGATGTAGCTGGAGCATTGCGGTGACGCCAGGAAGACATAGGCAGGAGCAATCTCCTCCGGTTGCGCGGGTCGTTTCATCGGCGTTTTTGCGCCGAACTTTGAAACATCGCCCGCTTGCTTTTCAGATGGATTGAGCGGTGTCCAGACCGGGCCCGGCGCGACGGCGTTCACGCGGATTCCCTTGTCGATCAGATTGCCTGATAGCGCCCGTGTGAAAGCGTGAATCCCGCCCTTGGTCATCGAGTAATCCACCAACTCCTTTGATCCGTCGATCCCGGTTATCGATCCGGTGTTGACGATCGCGGAGCCCGGCTTCATGTACGCCACCGCTTCCTGTGCCATATGGAAATAGCCGTACAGGTTTGTCTTCAGCGTGGTGTCGAAATGCTCCTCGCTCAGGTCGGCGAAGTCGCTTGAATGCACCTGGAACGCTGCGTTGTTGACGAGCACATCCAAGCTTCCCAATTGCTTGACCGTGCTGGCTACTGCTTTGCGGCAAAAGGAGCGGTCGGCGACATCACCGCGGAGCGCGATGCATCTACGCCCCTCGCCTTCCACCGCCCGCTTCGTCACTTGCGCGTCGCCATCCTCGGAAAGATAGACGATTGCGACATCGGCGCCTTCGCGAGCGTAAAGGACGGCAACGGCACGCCCGATGCCGGAATCCCCGCCAGTTACCAGCGCGACCCTGCCTTCTAGTTTGCCCGAGCCACGCCAGAATGGCGCGTCGTATAGCGGGGCCGGCTTGATTTCTGCCTCATGGCCAGGTTTTGGATGGTGCTGCTTGGGAAAAGGCGGTGCCGGGTACTTTCGCGCGCCGGCCTGCATAGCGCCAACTGGTTTCGTTTTTGGCTTGGCCTGATCGTCCGCGTCGACTTTGCGTTGTATGCGGTTTTGCTTTCGCGTCGTTTTGGACGTGTCGGTCTTGGTTAAAATCGGCATTGTTGTCTCCTCAGTTTCAGGACACAACGTGCGTTCAAGGAAAAAGTTGAACAGCGATGTCGATAACGGTTCCGCTTGAATGCGACGCCTCTGCCATGACGCGTCGCCGTGCAACCAAAACCGGCTTGCACCGTTTTGTCGGGTTCGACATTTCGGGGGATATCTTGGAACCATCCAGCAAGGACAGGGCGAGCGCCGCGTTTGGCAGCGCCGGCGAAATGGCTGCGCGTATCGGCTCGTTTGGCTGGAGCGCCACATCTATCGGACCGGTGTCGTCGTGGCCGACGGCGCTCAAGACACTCATTGATCTTATTCTCGGCTCCGCACAGCCTATGTTCGTCGTGTGGGGTGAGGATCGCATCTGGCTCTACAACGATGCCTTCATTCCTATCCTTGGCCGCAAGCACCCGTTCGCTCTCGGCTTGCCCAGCCAACAGGTCTGGGCAGAGGCATGGGAGACGATAGGACCGATGTTTGATCTCGTTTACCAGGGCCAGTCAGTCCATATGGACGACATTGAGATCCGGATCGACAAGCACGGCGCGCCGGAAGAGACCCATTTCGCCTTCTCCTACAACCCGGTCACGCAGCCGGAGACTGGGACGACCGGCGGCCTGTTTGGGGTCTGCACGGAAACCACCGATCGATTCCTGGCCGAAAAGCGCGAACGGCTCGCTGCTGAACGTCAAATCCATCTGTTCGAACAGGCACCAGGCTTCATCATTATCATGCGCGGTCGCGACCATGTCGTTGAATTCGTGAATGACGCCCATCGCCAGGTTTTCAACAGCGGCGATTGGGTCTCCAGGCCCATCCGGGATGCCGTTCCCAGCCTGGAGGGACAAGGTTTTTTTGAGCGGCTGGACGACGTCTTCAAAAGCGGCACGACTTTTGAGGCGCAGAGCGTTCCTGTGCGATTTCGCCGCTCGGCGCATAGTCCGGAGGAAACGCGTTATCTGACGTTTATCTACGCCCCGCTCTATGATGGCGGGAACATAATTACAGGAATATTCTGCGAAGGGTTTGACGTCACCGAAACATTTCGCGCGCGGAAGAGGAGCGCTGCCCTCGCCGAACTTGGCGACGTTGTGCGCCTGGTCGAAGACCCCGACGAACTGGCCTATGCGGCGGCCGAAATCATTGGCAGGGAGCTGGATGTAAGCCGGGCCGGATATGGCACGATCGATCTGGCGAATGAGACCATCTCCATCGAACGCGACTGGAATGCCCCCGGCATCAGTAGCCTGGCCGGGGTGCTGCATTTTCGCGATTACGGCACGTATATCGATGATCTCAAGCGCGGCATCACTGTTGTCATTGAAGATGCGGACAAAGACCCACGGACGAGCCAGAACCCAGAAGCATTGAAAGCCATCAGCGCTCAATCCCTGATCAACATGCCCGTCACCGAAAAGGGGGGGGTTGTGGCCCTACTCTACCTTAATCATAACAGGCCCCGATCCTGGTCTGAGGAAGAGATCGAGTTCGTTCGCGAGATGGCAGAGCGAACTCGCACCGCAGTCGAAAGGCGGCGCGCGCAAGCAGAGTTGAGGCAGAATGAAGGGCGCTTGCGCTTCCTCGACCGACTTGGGAAGGAAACGTCGAACAGTGCGGACGCGGACGCGGTGCTTGAGATCACGACCAGGATGCTTGGCGAGCATCTCGGCGTCGCAATCTGTGCCTATGCTGATATGGAGCCTGACCAGGACCACTTTACGATTCGGGGAGACTGGCACCGACAAGGCTCTTCGACCATCGTCGGCTATTACAGCCTCCGGGATTTTGGCCAGCTCGCCGTCCACAGGCTTCATCAGGGCCTGCCGTTGATCATCAACGACAATCGCGCCGAGTTGCCGCCCGAAGAGGCCGCGACATTTCAGACCATCGGCATCGCTGCAACCATCTGCATGCCCCTGGTCAAGGAGGGGCGCCTGAGCGCGCTGATGGCAATCCACGACAGCGTTCCGCGGGTCTGGACGCAAAACGAGCTTGCACTTCTCACCGAGGTAACCGAGCGGTCGTGGGCGCATATAGAACGGGTCAGGTCGGATCAGGGCGCTACCGAGACTGCTGAACGGCTGAGCCTGGCCACCCAGGCGGCTGCAATCGGAATCTGGGACTACGACCCGGTCACCAACCGTTTGCGGTGGGACGCGCAATGCCGTGCATTGTTTGGCATTACGTCGACCGATGAGGTCTCGTATGAGGGCTCCTTCATCGCCGGCCTTCACCCAGACGACCGCGTCCGGGCGGATGAGGCAGTGCGACGGGCAATCGCTCCAGACAGTCTGGAGGGATTTAGCATCGAGTACCGAACCATTGGCCTGGAGGACGGTATCGAGCGTTGGGTGGCGGCCAGCGGGCATGCCATTTTCGAAGCCAGCAAGGCCGTTCGATTTATCGGCACGGTCATCGACATTTCGGATCGAAAAAAAGCCGAGCGACATCTCAAGATCATGAACGATACCGGAGCGGCGGTGGCTGCCGAACTCGATCTCGACAAGATCGTGCAAATCACCACCGATGCCGGCGTCGAACTTTCCGGAGCGCAGTTTGGCGCTTTCTTCTACAACGTGCTCGACGATCAGGGCGGCAGCTACATGCTCTACGCCCTGTCGGGGGCTCCACGCTCGGCCTTCCAAAATTATCCCATGCCACGCGCGACCGCGGTGTTCGAACCGACCTTCCTTGGGACAGGCGTCGTTCGATCGGACGATATTCTCAAGGATCCACGATACGGCAAGAATGCGCCGCGCAAGGGCATGCCTGAAGGCCATCTGCCGGTTCGCTCCTATCTGGCGGTGCCGGTCGTGTCGAACTCCGGCGAAGGGTGGTTTGTTCTTTGGCCACGCAGACACCGGCAAGTTTCGCCCTGAGCACGAGAGCGCCCTTCTAGGCATCGCCGGCCATGCAGCAACGGCGATCGACAATGCCCGCCTGTTCCAGTCAAGGGAGCGCGAGTTGGCTGAAAGGCGGCGTGCGGAGGCGGCACTGCAGACACTCAACTCCACGCTTGAACAGCGCGTCATCGACGAAGTGGCGGAACGTTCGAAGGCAGAGGAACAGCTGCGGCAGGTTCAAAAGATGGAGGCCGTCGGCCAGTTGACGGGGGGCATTGCGCACGACTTCAACAACATGCTTGCGGTCATCATCGGTGGGCTCAATTTGCTTCAGCGCAAACTGTCCAAGGGTGAGACAGATGTCGGCCGATTTGTCGAAGGCGCCATGGATGGCGCTCACCGCGCCGCCGCCCTTACCCAGCGGCTCCTGGCCTTCTCGCGACAGCAACCGCTCAAGCCGGAGGCGATCAATGCGAACCGCCTGGTCGGCGGGATGACGGATCTATTGATGCGGACGCTCGGCGAGACGATCAAGGTGGAGACGGCTTTCGGTGCCGGTCTATGGCAGGTCAAGGCCGACCCCAGCCAGTTGGAAAGCGCCTTGCTCAACCTGTCGGTCAACGCACGTGACGCAATGCCCAACGGCGGCAAGCTGACCATCGAGACGTCGAACGCCTATGTCGATGAACGATACGCTCGTGAGTCGGCCATTGCGGCCGGACAATTCGTGCTGATTGCCGTAACCGATACCGGCTCTGGCATGACCTCGGATGTTCTGGCCAAGGCTTTCGATCCCTTCTACACGACCAAGAGTGTCGGCAAGGGCACGGGGCTCGGGCTTAGCCAGGTTTACGGTTTTGTGCGGCAGTCTGGCGGAAACGTAAAGATATACTCTGAGCCGGGTTTGGGTACGACGGTCAAGATCTATCCGCCACGGCACTATGGCGGCACTGATCAACGTTCTCCCGAGCTCGGGTCAAAGCCGATCGAAGGTGGCCTTCCAAGCGAAATCGTCATGGTGGTCGAGGACGAGGATCGCGTGCGCGCAGTGTCAGCCGAAGCCCTTCGCGAGCTCGGTTATACCGTCGTCGAAGCCAGGGGGCCGAACGAAGCGATCAAGATGATCGCAGCTGGACAGCAATTGTCCCTGCTCTTAACCGACGTCGTCATGCCGGAGATGTCAGGCCGACAGTTGGTTGATATCCTGCGCAAGGACAACCCGGAACTCAAGGTTCTCTACACCACGGGCTACACGCGGAATGCCATCGTCCACAACGGTATCCTCGATCCGGGAACGCAGCTTCTCCCGAAGCCTTTCAGCCTCGAAGATCTAGCCGAGAAGGTGAGGACGATTCTCGACGGTCGTTGAAAGGTCAACAGCGAGGCCTCCCTGCCTGCGCGACTGGTCCTATTCTGCGAGGAGCTTATCCAGGACAGGATCGACGCGACCGCCACGCCGGAGGGCGAGGGTTATGCCTTGAATTGGGTACTTGCTCGGATGGTTGCTGCCCCTCTGATTGATGAGTCTTGTCTTCCACCTCATTGACCGGGCGCGTCAGCCCACCGCCATGCTTGGGCTTCTCGTTTCCCGCCGCGTCTTGAGAGAACGCATCCGAAGGGTCCGCGCCGGTCTTTGCCGGATATTTTGTTGCCCCGGTTTCGCGATGGTTCTTGTTGTCGCGCATGTCTTGATACTCCGTGATTAAAGAAACGGCCCACGCCACCTAAAGTAGGTCGTTGGCCCGAGCGAAGCTGCCCGACAAAGCGTGCTGATGTCCGGCAAACATGTCGGTCTGACCTAAACGCCAGTATGTTCATGCCCCAAAACCGGCATCGAATGAGGAACCGCCGGGAGATGCTCCGACCTGGAGTCTTGACGTGCGAGAGAGAACCTGCCTCGTCCCTCAGCTCGGTCAGCCTCAAGGCGATCACATTCCACCATGGTGCGGCATTAACGATATTGCCGGCCTATCTCCTCAGGCCCAAAAAGCTCAGCACTGCAAGGACAACGACGACTAGCCCTACGATGTAGATGATGCTGTGCATCGGTCGGCCTCCGAACTAATAGGCAGGCCACGCTGTTTGCCTGCCGATCTGGTCATTGCGTCGAAATCAACATTTCCGACTGACTAATGTTCCATAGCAGGCCGTATTTTTACGACGTCGTCCTTGGGGCGGCTTTAGCGGGTTTTGCATGGTCCTTGCGTTGGTGCGCGCCGAGGAAACGGCCCGATAAATGACTGAGATCTTTTTGGTGGCAACAGGACATCCCGTTTGCCTCCGAAATTGCGTCTACCAATGGATCTCGATGATACGCCCTTCGCCATCGCCCGACACGCAGTCCCCTCGATGCCCCTGCGGGTCCTTCCCCACCGTTGTCAGGAAATCGTTCTTCTAAAGGCCGCAATCGTCTCTCAGTGGCCAAGCTTATTCCCAGCCAATCCTGCGCGATCGAAGTCACGCTCTTGATCGGCCGGTGCGCTGTCGAGAGAGTCAAGGTGACGAATCCTGGATGCTCATGCTCGTACATCGCCCAATCCAGAACACCCACCAAGCCTTCCTTAATCGCCAGGAACCAAAGCGATCACACGATGTTAAGCAGGCGAAGGGCCATCTTAAATCGTTGAGGATCTTAAATGAAAACCGCCATTCTTAGTGCTTTGGCACTGTGCCTGCTCGTACCATCCGTGGCCTCGGCTGACGCGATCGTAATTCAGACCCATCGACATCACCGACACCATCATTGGAACAATGATCGTGTGGTCATCTATCGCGAAGGCCATCGCCTCCATCACCGCCGTCATGGCGATATCGCTTTCTTCGATCACGGTCGCAGGCACCATCGCTCCGACGCGGTCGTAATCCGCAGCCCGATGGATCGATCGCATCATCGTCATCGCCACGTTGTTATCCAGCAGGACGAGAATGGCGGATACTGACGGCACCTATGCCCGGCCCTCGATTGGAGAGCTGGGCATAAATGTATTACGACGTAGCGGTAGGACTTCCGCTAGAAGCTTCGTCGCTGTCATCGAGCACGCCAGGGAGGGGCATCTTATCGCAGGCGCTGTTATTCAGATCATGTAGCCGCTCGAACCTGGAATGCGAATGGAAAAGATCAAAAGAATGATGGCTTTCGGGTTTGTAGTCGTAGGCTTCGGCGCTACCGCGATCAATTTCGACATTACGCCTGCCTTTTCGGCCGCGCTTTTAGATGCAGCGACGATTGCCAATCATTTCTCGGCGATAAAGTCCATGTCCGGGGATTTCGTTCAGTCCGGCCCAAGGGCGGAAAAGACCGGAGGTAGGTTCTTTCTCCAACGCCCGGGCAAGCTGCGGTTCAACTATGCAGGTAAATCCGGGATCAGCTTGATTGCAGACGGAAAATCTGTCGTAATCTACAACAAAAAGCTCAAGACGTCGCACCTCTATTCTCTCTCGAAGACGCCGCTCAAGCTCCTACTGGACGACAAGGTCGAATTCTCTGGCAGTCGCCTGAAAGGTGTCAAAGACGATGGCGCCCAGTTCAAGATTAAGCTGGCCGACAAGTCGGTCTTCGGAAACTCGAACATCACGATGGTCTTCGACAGGAAATCGCTTGATTTGCGCGGATGGGTCCTAACCGACGAAAGAGGCCAAAGCACGACGGTCACTATCTCCAATGTGAAGGAGGGCGTTCGTGCTCCTCCGGGCACCTTCACCATCGATTATGCGGCAAACCGTGAATTCAACACCACTGCGAAATGACGGCCGACTGCCGGCAAGCTGGCCGAGAGGCTGTTGAAGTGATTTGACAAACTGGCAAGAGACGGGCGCGTCCGCAGCAAGCGGAACCCCCCGAAGCAAGGAGGCCGCCTTTTACGGAGGCATAGAACTGTTCATGCTCACAGCGCCCCGACGCGCGTGGATACCGGGTTCGTCCACATGCATTTCATCAACAATGCTAAGGGCGGCGTGGGCCTACCACGATAGCGGTTATCGTCGCACTCACACACGCCATGGCGACTACCGCCAAAACCCCGCCTGACGTACCCTTTTTATCGCCGAGAGTCATTTGGGCCCTGGGGATAGGGTTCGCCGTCTCTCCTGCCAACGGCCCGGGAACCAGCCTGGCCAGATCGGATCTGCTTCCATGTCGGATCGAAAAGGCGCGCGTGAATTCTGCCCCGAGCAGGAAGATTTCCGACGAATAGTAGACCCACAGCAGGATTACGAGCAGTCCTCCTGCAGCCCCGTATGATGATGCAACGGCGCTCGTGCCAAGGTACCAGCCGATTAGTGATTTTCCGATCGTGAACAGAGCAGAAGTCACCAGGGCGCCAAGCGCAACATCGCGCCATTTCAAGGCCCGGTCGGGCAATACTTTATAGATCGCCGCAAACATCGCAGAAATTAGAACAAAGGAAAAAATGGTATTGATGACACTTAAAACGATTGTGCCGAGCGGCAATCGAGCGCTGATGAACTCGCCGAGCGTCGAGATCGCTGCACTCGCCACGAGAGATACGAGCAGCATGAAACCGAGTGCAGCCACAAGGCCCAGACTTGCGGCGCGCGCGCGAACGAGCCGCGAGATCGAACTGCCGTGCGGCTCAACCTTCCATATCTTGTTAAGCGACTGCTGCATTTCGCCAAAGACACCGGAAGCAGTTATGAACAATGTAACTGTGCCCAGCATCGCCGCCACGGTTCCCGACGATTTCGCAGACGCCCCTTTGAGGACGTCTTCAAGGATTGCTGCGCTTTCCGCTCCCATAAGACCCGAGATCTGGGCCGATAGAGCCAATTGCGCAGCGTCGTGACCGAAAGCCACACCAGCGATCGCGACGACGATCAACAGGACCGGTGCAAGCGAAGTCGTGGCGTAGAAGGCCATCGCCGCGCCATGACTAAGGGCATCGTCGTCGACAAAACCAACAACGCTTTCGCGCACAATGTTCCAGACGTTCTTCAAAGAGAGGGGCATGTTGGTCCCTAAAACCGAAAGAGCTCCATGTTTGCTAAAGCAATGCGTCGACGCATTGGATGTTCCGCTTGGCTTGGGTTAGATCCGAAGAAGTGTGCCGAAAGGCGGCGGCACAGCGCTCGAGGCCCGCACTCCGGAGGTCCGCCGAGATACTCATGTGGGCTCGTCACAAATCGTCGTTAGCCAGATCTAAATTAGCCCGACGTGGATCCAAAGCGGGAACCGCGCATTTATTACCCGGCTCACTTTTGGGCCGCTGGAGGACGACTTATGAAAAGGACAATGCTCGTATTAAGCCTTTTGATTGCGCTTGCTGCATGTTCCCGCACGGAACAGGGTGCTGCCGTAGGCGGATTGGGTGGGGCTGCAATCGGCGCCGCCGTGGCTGGCAACCCAGTCCAAGGCGCGGTCGTCGGCGGAGCTGTGGGTGCCATCGCCGGAGCGGTGATCGGGCACGCCAGCGAGGCCGGCCAGTGCCGCTACAGGGATCGCCAGGGGCGCGTCTATGTTGCGCGGTGTCCCGAGGGATATTGAGTGCGCCGGGCCTGCGCGACCCTGCGATGGGACGTGCGGCCCGCTGCCCCGCGGTCCCGGTTCTTTCACCGATCAGATAGGACGAGGCGCAATGGCATGCAGCCTTGAGCTTACGGCCTCGCTGATTGAAGGCCAGGCGTCTCGGTGCCTTCTCGGAGATTGCTACCAGTGCAACTCGAGATTCACAGCGTCGAAGCCTTGACCCGTTCGGGAAGCAGCGCGATGGTTCCTGGACGCTGCAGTGAAGTGGCTATGACGGTTGGCCTATCCTGCCTTTGTTATTTTCGAGGCCGCCTGTGCGATCGCCCGAAAGATCCCCTCGATGAGATCCTTCTCTCGGAACGGCTTGCTTAACAATGGGACGTCCGACGGGCGATCCGAAATCGTATCCGCTTCGGCATAGCCCGTCACTATCACGGCGGGCCAGTCGCCGCGAAGGTTACGCGCAAATCGAATGACGTCGATCCCGGTGATTAGCGGCATGGCAAAGTCAGTGACGATTACATCAAAATCGTGCGGTGCCCGTTCAATGGCAGCCAGCGCCTCGGCGCCGCCGGACGCGCAGGTCACCGGAAAACCGCGCTGCCGAAGCGACTCGGCAGTCAGTTGCCGCAACACGCTGCTGTCGTCGATCAGAAGGACAGACGGGGTTTTGCCACTGTAAGTTACGGTTTCCTCGTTGCTCGCCGCGTTATCGTTGAATGAATTATCAAAGGAGCGTGGCAGCCACAGTTCCATTGCCGTTCCGCGTCCAGGGGCGCTGTCGATGCGAAGAGAACCACCGGACTGCTTCATGAAGCCATAAACCGTGCTGAGTCCGAGCCCAGTTCCTTTTCCAACCGGCTTTGTGGTGAAGAATGGTTCTATGACCTTCTCCAGAATGTCGGGAGGTATCCCCGAACCCGTGTCCTTGACCGTTACGACCACATATTCGCCGGCCGCCAAATCTTGCGACGTCGCGTTGAGGGAACGATTTTTTGCATGCACAACGATCGTTCCACCAGATGGCATGGCATCGCGTGCGTTGAAAACAAGGTTCATCAGCGCAAGTTCAAGCTGCCCGGCATCGACATGTACCGGCCATACCGTGTCGTCGATCTGCCAATCGAAGCGAATCAAGCCCCCTAAAACTGGCGCTACCAACCCGTTCATGGTGTCGCCAAACCCTGCAAGACGCACCGCTTGCGGTTTCAGCGTCTGGCGTCGCGAAAAGGCGAGCATTCGAGTGACGAGATCGGCCCCTTGTTTGGCCGAGCGTCGCATCAGCTCAAGAACCTGCCGGGACTGGTCATCCAAGCTTGCACCGCGTTCGAGCAGTCCCAGCCCACTCAAGATTGCGGCGAGCAGATTGTTGAAATCATGAGCCAAACCCCCGGTCAGTTTGCCAATGGCGTCAAGTCGCTGCGACTGAAGCAGCTGGTCCTCGAGAGCCCGCCGCTCGGTGACGTCAAGCAGCGTTCCCAAGATTTCCGGTTCGCGGCCATCAGAGCCACTCGACATCACACCTTGGTCGAGAAAGATCCGATACTCGCCATTGGCGCACAGCCAGCGGAATTCACAGGTGTAGGAGCCGGTCGTCTTTGCCGCCAGCAGCGCTTGCTCCAACCTGGCGAGATCGTCCGGATGGACCCTGCTGAGGCCAAAGGGCGGATCCGAGGTCAATGTCTTGGCCGAAAAACCGGTCAGGCGTTCCACTCCATCGGTGACAAAGCGCGCTGCAAAGGGCGGCTCGGCTGCCCTCGCATGGAAACAAACCGGCAGCGAACTCAAAATGGCGTCCTGCCGTTCCTCTACGTTGCGCAGGGTCTGCTCCGCCTCAAGCTTTTCCTTCTGCGCCTGGAGTGCCTGTGCCAGCAGTCTCTTCTCGGTCACTGCCTTTCGCTTGATTTCCGCCGTCTTTTCGTGGAGGTCAACGAATACGGCGACTTTCGAACGCAGCATGATCGGATCGAACGGCTTGAACACATAGTCGACCGCGCCGACATCATAGCCGCGCAGCATGTGGGCCTGTTCCTTGTTGATGGCGGTAAGAAAGATGATGGGAGTGCGCTTGGATTGCTCGCGCTGGCGTATAAGCGCAGCCGTCTCATAGCCGTCTATTCCCGGCATGAGGACATCCAGGAGGATGATGGCGAAGTCCTCCTTCAGCAGGAAGCGCAAGGCCTCTTCGCCCGATTGCGCGCAGATGACATCGCCCGTCGAAGCAAGGACTTCGCTGATCGCCAGAAGATTGCGTTCATCGTCGTCAACGGCAAGGATCCGCGCCCTTGCCGGTCTCTCGGCCAATTGCGTGGCCTCAAGCTTTCTTACCTTATTCCTCTGAGGTTTTTGCATGGCCGTCAGTTCACTGCCACGAGCATCTGTTCCGGCGTCTCCGTGCGTGCCCTGGAACGGCCTATCCAGACACGAAGCAAAGCCAGCAGGAGATCGAGATCGACGGGCTTGGCGATATAATCGGAAGCACCGGCGTCCAAACACTTCTGCCGATCGCCCTTCATCGCTTTGGCAGTGACGGAAATCAGCGGGATGTGAGCGATCGCCGGCATCCCACGAATGCGCCGCATCGTCTCGTAACCATCCATCTCCGGCATCATGATATCGATCAAAGCGGCGTCGACATCGGGCGTCTGCTCCAGCAGTGCGATGCCGTCGCGGCCGCGCTCGGCATGCAGAACCTGAATGTCGTAGGTCTCAAGGACGCTGGTGAGCGAGTAGATGTTCCTGATATCGTCGTCGACGATAAGCACTTTCGCTCCGGCAAGATCGGACTTGCCGGCCTGCTCGGCTCCTGGATCCCCCTCTTTGCGTCCTTCTCCGGGCAGGCTCGCCGAGATTTGCAGTGCCAGTTGGGCAAAATTCTCGGCCCGCGGCGCATTCGCAAGCCCCGGGTTCAGGGCCAACACCTGTTCAAGCGCATCGGGATGAGGGGCAAAGAACAACAGCTGAGGCAACGCTTCGCCAAACTGGCCCGCGAGCTCGTCGAGCACTTGTGCATTGTCCCTAGCCGAGCGCCCGAAGCCAAGCACGACGGCATCGTACGAAGCCGTGCCGATATCGTCGGCATTTGCCGCAAAACGGCCGATCGCAGTGACCGAAGTCACCCCGTCGCGGATCGCTTCGACCAGCGATAGCCGGCGCTCAGGGTCGGGGTCCGCGACCAGAACGCGCCTCTGAATGCGCAGCTTCCTGGAATGAATATCCTGAAACACCCTCACCAGTTCGTCCGAGGAGACAGGCTTGGTCGCGATGCTGGACGCCCCCTTGCGGGCAAGAGCGTCGATATCCTCGGCACCCGAGATGACATGAACAGGGATGTGACTCGTCTTCTGATCGTGACGTAGCAGATCGAAAAGCACCCAGCCGTCGATATCCGAAAGACCGAGATCGAGCGTAATCGCGTCAGGAACGAGTTTGCGGGCCAGGGCCAGTGTGCCGGAACCGGCGGTCGACAAGACACCTTTGAGGCCGGCAGAACGCGCGAGACCAAGCAGCAACCCGCCAAATGTCGGGTCGTCTTCGACGATTAATACGACCCGATCCGTCGGAGTGATGGAATCGCGATCGTCGATCAGCTCCGCCGAAGGCGAGCTGCCGAGCGATGCCGGCGCGGCAACTGCCTCGGTTGGCACAGGCAATCCCGACTGAGCGGCCGCCGCATGGGGGCCGTCGAACGGTATGACCAGCGTGAAGGTCGAGCCCTTGCCGAACGTGCTTTCAACGCGTAGCTCACCGCCAAGCAGGCGTGCGATTTCCCGGCTGATCGACAGGCCAAGCCCGGTGCCGCCATATTTGCGGCTGGTGGTGCCGTCGGCCTGCTGGAAGGCTTCAAAGATCAGTTTCTGCTTGTCTTCCGGAATGCCGATGCCGGTGTCGGTCACGGCGATCGCCAAGGCCTTCATCGCTTGCCCGGAGCCATTGCGGCGGCCGGCCTTCTCGACCCGAAAATTCAGGCTGACTTCGCCCTGCGAGGTGAACTTGAATGCATTCGAAAGAAGGTTGAGGACAATTTGCTGCAGGCGTTTCTCGTCGGTGCGGACCGTCTCGGGAAGTGCGGGATCGACCTTGATGGTGAAACCGAGGCCCTTGTCGGCGGCCAACTGCCGGAATGTGCGTTCCATATGCTGGCGCAGATGGGTCACCGGCATATCGTTGATGTCTATGGAAACGGTACCGGACTCGATCTTCGACAGATCGAGGATGTCATTGATAAGGCTGAGAAGATCGGTTCCGGCAGAGTTAATGGTCCGCGCGAATTCGACCTGTTTTTCATTGAGATTGCCCTGCTGGTTGGTCGCAAGAAGGTTGGAAAGAATAAGCAGTGAGTTGAGCGGTGTGCGCAGCTCGTGGCTCATATTGGCCAAGAACTCGGACTTGTACTTCGACGTAAGCGCCAGTTGTTCGGCTTTTTCCTCCAAAGCACGCCGCGCCATCTCGATTTCGAGGTTCTTGTTTTCCACCTGCTTCTTTTCGTTCTCGAGAAGCTGCGCCTTTTCCTGCAACTCCTCGTTCGTCGCATGCAGCTCTTCCTGCTTCTTGGTCAGTTCGGTCTGACGCGCCTGCAATTCCGAGGTCAGCAGCTGGGACTGCTTGAGCAGCCCCTCGGTGCGCATCGTTGCTGCAATGGTGTTGAGAACGATGCCGACGGACTCCATCAACTGGTTGAGAAAGGACTGGTGCGTGTCGCGAAATTCGCCGAACGAGGCGAGTTCGATAACGGCTTTGACCTCATCCTCGAACAAGGCTGGAAGAATGATGACGTTGGCTGGCGAGGCACTGCCGAGACCTGACGTGACGCGAAGAAATTCCGGCGGCACATTGTTCAGCATGATGGCCCGCTTGTCAGCAGCACTTTGCCCGACAAGACCTTCACGCAGATCGAGACGCTGTTTGATGGCGGTCCTGCTTTCGGCGCCATAGGACGCCGCGAGCTCAAGATAGGATTCCTCTTCGTCGCGGTTGGTGACGTAGAAGACCCCGTATTGCGCGTTCACCAGCGGAGCGAGCTCGGACATGATAAGCCGCGAGACGGTGGCAAGATCGCGTTCGCCCTGCAGCATGCGCGAAAATCGCGCGAGATTGGTCTTCAACCAATCCTGCTCCGCATTCTTAAGGGTTTGATCCTTCAGATTGCGGATCATTTCGTTGATGTTGTCCTTGAGCGCGGCGACCTCGCCGGAGGCCTCGACGCTGATCGAGCGTGTCAGGTCGCCCTTGGTCACCGCTGTCGAAACCTCGGCAATTGCGCGCACCTGCGTGGTCAGGTTGGCGGCGAGCTGATTGACGTTGTCGGTGAGGTCGCGCCACAGGCCGGCAGCACCTGGCACGCGCGCCTGACCGCCGAGCTTGCCCTCGATGCCCACTTCACGCGCGACATTGGTCACCTGGTCGGCGAAGGTAGCCAGCGTCTCGATCATGCCGTTGATGGTGTCAGCGAGCGAAGCGATCTCGCCCTTGGCATCGACCGTCAGTTTGCGCTTGAGATTACCCTGCGCGACCGCTGTCACGACGTCGGCGATTCCACGCACCTGATTGGTCAGGTTCGTCGCCATGAGGTTGACGTTGTCGGTCAGGTCCTTCCAGGTACCAGCCACGCCTTCGACACGCGCCTGGCCGCCAAGCTTGCCTTCGGTGCCAACCTCACGCGCCACGCGCGTCACTTCGCCGGCGAAGGAGTTGAGCTGGTCCACCATGGTGTTGATGGTCGACTTGAGCTCGAGGATTTCACCCTTCACGTCGACCGTGATTTTTTTCGACAGGTCACCGCGCGCAACAGCGGTCGTTACTTCCGCGATATTGCGCACCTGGCCAGTCAGGTTCTCGGCCATGGAGTTCACATTGTCGGTCAGGTCTTTCCAAGTTCCAGCCACGCCGCGCACCTGCGCCTGGCCGCCCAGCTTGCCTTCGGTGCCGACCTCGCGCGCTACCCGCGTCACCTCCGAGGCGAAGGAATTGAGCTGGTCGACCATCGTGTTGATCGTGTCCTTGAGCTCCAGGATTTCCCCACGCACATCGACAGTGATCTTCTTTGACAGATCCCCAAGCGCCACCGCCGTCGTCACTTCGGCAATGTTGCGTACCTGGCCGGTTAGATTGGCGGCCATGGCATTGACGTTGTCGGTCAAATCCTTCCAAGTGCCGGCGACACCACGCACCTGCGCCTGACCGCCCAGCTTGCCATCCGAGCCGACTTCGCGTGCCACGCGCGTCACCTCCGAGGCGAAGGAATTGAGCTGATCCACCATCGTGTTGATGACGTCCTTGATCTGCAAGATCTCGCCCAGTGCATCAACCGTGATCTTCTGCGTCAGGTCTCCGGTGGCAATCGCCGTCGCCACCTTGGAGACGTCGCGCAATTGCACGGTCAGATTGCCGGCCATTGCGTTGACGTTGTCGGTCAAGTCCTTCCAGGTGCCGCCAACGCCTTCGACGTGAGCCTGCCCACCAAGCTTGCCTTCCGAACCGACTTCTCGCGCCACACGGGTGACCTCCGAGGCGAAAGAATTCAACTGATCGACCATCGTGTTGACGGTATCCTTGAGCTCCAGGATTTCGCCCTTGACGTCGACGGTGATCTTCTTCGATAGGTCGCCGCGAGCCACCGCCGTCGTGACCTCTGCGATGTTGCGCACCTGTCCGGTCAGATTGGCAGCCATCAGATTGACGTTGTCTGTCAGATCCTTCCATGTGCCGCCGACGCCCCTCACCTCGGCCTGGCCGCCCAGCTTGCCTTCGGTTCCGACCTCGCGCGCCACGCGCGTCACTTCCGATGCAAACGAGTTTAGCTGGTCGACCATCGTGTTGATGGTATCTTTCAATTCCAGAATTTCGCCTTGAACCGCGACGGTGATCTTCTTTGAAAGGTCTCCAGAGGCAACGGCCGTCGTGACCTCTGCGATGTTGCGCACCTGTCCAGTCAGGTTTTCAGCCATCGAGTTGACGTTGTCGGTGAGGTCCTTCCACGTGCCGGCAACGCCGCGCACTTGCGCCTGGCCGCCGAGCTTGCCTTCGGTGCCAACCTCACGCGCGACGCGGGTCACCTCGCCGGCGAAGGAATTGAGCTGATCAACCATGGTATTGATGGTCGATTTCAGCTCAAGGATTTCGCCTTTCACATCGACCGTGATCTTCTTGGAAAGGTCGCCCAAGGCGACGGCCGTCGTCACCTCGGCGATATTGCGCACCTGGCCGGTCAGATTTTCGGCCATGGAATTCACATTGTCGGTCAGATCCTTCCACGTCCCGCCGACCCCTTCCACGCGCGCCTGGCCGCCCAGCTTGCCTTCGGTGCCGACCTCGCGCGCCACGCGTGTCACTTCCGAGGCGAAGGAATTGAGCTGGTCGACCATGGTGTTGATGGTGTTCTTCAGCTCCAGAATCTCGCCCTTCACGTCGACGGTGATCTTTTTCGACAGGTCCCCGGATGCAACCGCCGTCGTCACCTCCGCGATATTGCGCACCTGGCCGGTCAGGTTGGTTGCCATGGCATTGACGTTGTCGGTCAAATCCTTCCACGTCCCGGCGACACCTTTCACGCGCGCCTGGCCGCCGAGTTTGCCTTCGGTGCCGACTTCGCGCGCCACGCGCGTCACCTCGGAGGCAAAGGAAGCAAGCTGACCAACCATGGTGTTGACGATCTTGCCTATGCGCAGAAATTCGCCGCGCAGCGGTCGACCTTCGATCTCGACCATCATCGTCTGCGACAGATCACCCTTGGCGACGGCGCCGATGACGCGCGCGACCTCGGCCGTCGGTTGGACCATGTCTTCTATGAGATCGTTGACCGACCGTACGCTGGATTCCCAGCTGCCTGTAGCGTTTCGGACGCGGCCACGCTCGCCTATCCGCCCATCCTTGCCGACGACCCTGCTCAGACGCTCGAATTCTCGGGACACCTGGTCGTTCAGATCGACGATCTCGTTGAAGGTTTCTGCGATCTCGGAATCGAGGCCTTCGTAGACGTTGTCGATGCGGACTGAAAAGTCACCGCGCCGCAAGGCCTTCAGAGAATTCAGTATGCTACGACGGTCCAATTGCGTCTTGGATGCCTGCACAGTCACAGCCCCCACTCCAGATCGATCCATGTCGGATAACTGCCCCCTCGGGTGCGAATGACACATTCCCCCGCAAGCTCACAAACGCCGCGATTTCAATTTGGTTCCGAGCGGCATTTAGCAACCTTCCCAAGTCGAAAATTACACAAATTGGGTTCCCTGCCGTTCAGCCCATGCCGCGTGGCGAGGGGGAAGGATGGCCGTCACTATCATGTCCCTCTAGCGGGCAGGAGGCGCGGGCACCGCCCTGCAGCGGTCAACCTTTAGATGACTGATGTTCTGGCAAGCCGGTGTTACGGGCGAGAATGGCTCGAACGACAGGAGGGAGACATTTGCGGCCCCGTGATGTCACCTCATGAGGGAAAGATGAGACCAGTCGAACAAGTTGGTGCGCAACCTTTTCAGGCAAAAGTCATTCATCCTCGTATACCGAGCAAGGAACAATAATATGTGGTTCTTTACAGGTTTGTGTTAGCCATATCGCTAGGTTGGGCGGTCGGCGGCTTTTCAAGGTAAAATTACGCAAGCAGATGCGAGCGGTCCGCATGGACGTTCTGGAGGCGATGCTCTTTGGCGACGAAGTGTGACAGATGCGACGACCAATCCGACTAAGGTCACGTCGTGGCCTTCACTTACCATGTTCCGGAACTCCCGATTGTCAAATATTCCCACTGTAACGAAGTCGGCGTCTCGCCACGCGTATGTTCTTCGCTTTGATCGTAATTTTGGTCGCTGAAGAATAGGCTGCTCCAACATCACAATGAGCAAGACCATGAGGAGCGTCGCTCTTGTGATATTTATGGGCACAGCCCTTTCCGTGACCGGAGACTCGGCGCTCGCGCTAAAGTGATTTATTGGTTCGGAACTTAAACCTCTGATAGTCGTTTACGGCCGCGCTAGAGGGGAATGATAATGAACGGAAGTTCGGTTCTAGTCGTCGAGGACGAGGCGCTGATTTTGCTCGACATACAGTCGGCGCTTGAAGACGCAGGGTTTCTTGTCGTCGCTGCTAACAGCGCCGCTCTAGCCATTGAAGCTTTCGATGCCGATCCGAAATCGTTCAAGGCGCTCATCTCGGACATTCGCCTGGGATCGGGTAAAACCGGATGGGAAGTTGCGAGGCATTTGCGTCAAGCTAATTCAGCCCTGCCCGTAATTTATATTAGCGGCGACAGTGACATTCATTGGGGTGCGGAAGGCGTGCCGGGAAGCGTAATGATCGCCAAGCCATTCGCCGTCGTGCAGGTCATCACCGCTTTGTCGACCCTTCTAAATCAACATGTTCCTGCGTCCCCGCCCCCGTCCAAAGACTAGGCGCTTGAAAGTGCGCCGGACTCCTGAGGCGTTACGGCCTTAGCGCCGCGAGAGCGCCTTGACTCCTCTTTGGTTCATGCTCGGCTGGCGAGCCGGGGACGCGCTTCGTCGCGTGGACCTCATCGACGACTCTGTCTGCCGACATAGTATTTTTGGGCACAGTTGGCTTGAATGCCCTCGGGAGTTAGTCCCTCCACCGATTGCGCCCGCTCCTGGGGAACACTGCCGGAAAGCCCTCTGGGATTGTCAGTGGGAAGAATGTTCATCCCTCGCCCGCGCTTTCGCGGCCTTCCTTGCGGAGGCAGAGCGCCCGGCGGCCGGTCGGTCTGCGGAAGCGGCCCCACCCTTTTCGCCGCCTTTGTGGCAGCGGTCGCGAATATTGGAAGGCACCTGTTTTCGGCTCATGAGCGAGCTTTGCAGCTGCTCGGCGTTTCAACAACGTCGCGAAATAAGTCGCGGACCTCGTTGGCAGTTTCAAGAAATTCGTCATGGCCATGCATCCTTCTCCATGCGAAAACCCAAGAGGTTCCATCCGGCAATAGCGGGATTGGCGGTCGCTGGGACGTCGCACGCGATCGAAAAGCGACGAAAAGGCGGTGACACACCTTTCGAGCACATGGCGCGCCATCCGTTATTGAAGCTGCGCACCACTATTGCTAGTCACCTTCGCCGCAGGAAGCGTTCCGAACTCGGGGTTGCGTTGATCGTCCTCGAAGCGTCGCGGTGGGGCTCGTCAATTCCACGCCGAGAGAACCGTCTCCATCTCTGCCGTTTCGACCTGTTGAGCAAAACGCTGGTGATAGACGGTCATCAGCGCGTCATGGGTGGCGTCGGACGAACTACAAAGCGCATCGGTGACCAGAACGACGCGATAGCCGATATCGATCGCGCCAAGAACGGTCGCGAGGACGCAGACATCGGTTTCGCCGTCGCCGGCGGAGTGAATGCAGGCAGCGGCGGCAGCAAGTCCACCATCTCCGGACCGACGGCCTCCATCGTCATCGATGCCCAGCGCTCGTAGTAGCGCTTCCAGGTCCCGGCGCCCTGCCCTACCTTTGCAGCCGGTAGCGGGTGAAGATGGTTTGCTCGGCTTTCCTTTCGACAAGGCGCTTAATTCTCGGAAGGACCCGGGCGATCCAGGGCGTCGCCCATTCGGACGGCTCCGCGAACAGCTTTTGCATATCGACGCAAAGATGCGCGCAACGATCGCTAAGCGGCCCGTAGCTCAAGCGGAGTGGACATCACAATCCCAAGCGCGCTTGGCTCGACTTTACTAACTTCAAGCAGAACAACATTTGTTTCGGCGAGCAGCGGCGCTTCTTAAGATTCAATGGTTGATCCTCGCAATGTCCGACAAACGTCCCTCCCGGCTACGCGTTCCCTCGGAAACCAGTTCCTGCGCCGCGCGTTCAGACTGGATGGATACAGCACAGAACTCCGTCCATGCCTTCGCTATCGAACGTACAGGCGGGTGCCTCTGCGGAAAAATCCGTTATCGGGTGACAGGCGGTCCGCGCGTGCATTACTGCCATTGCGACATGTGCCGGCGTGCGACCGGCAGCGCCTTTGCGGTGCTCGCGTGGCTGCGTTCTGCCGGAGTTTCCTGGCAAAGTGAGGAACCTACCTACCGCCGGTCATCACCCCTTGCGCAACGCGGCTTCTGCCGAGCATGCGGCACGCCGCTTACTCTGGCCTATGATGCCGCAATTGACGAAATCGCGCTTCATGTCGGAACCTTCGACAATCCGGCGGAACTCGAGCCGCAATACAACTACGGGTCCGCGCAGCGGCTCAACTGGGTTTGCTGCGGCCTCGACCTGCCTCATCGCAATACGGAAGAGCGATGGTAACGGAATCTGGCGTCGAGTTTCCCTTGCCCTTGAGCACGCAGCCAATGGAAGCGCGCGCGGCGGAGGCATTGCCGCGAGAAGACGGTCCCTGGCAGTACGAACCGAAATGGGATGGCTTCCGCTGCCTCGCCTTCAAGGGCGGCAAGGCCGTCGACCTCAGGGCAAAATCTGGTAAAAAGCTTGGTCGTTATTTTCCCGAACTCGTAAGGGCCTTGAGTACGCTCGCGGCAACGGACTTCGTCGTCGACGGCGAAATCATAGTCGAGATCGATGGCCGTGCTTCTTTCAACGCCCTGCAGATGCGGCTTCATCCAGCAGAGAGTCGCATCCGCAAGCTCAGTGGGGAAATTCCCGCGCAGCTGGTCGTCTTCGATATGCTTGTGGCTCCGGGAGATCGGCCGCTGATCGAATTGCGATTGCACGATCGGCGTGCAGCGGCCGAAGACTTGGTGGCCAAGGCAAAGACCAAGATTCTCCGGCTTTCGCCGGCCACCACCAGCCTGGCGACAGCCGACAAGTGGTTGAAGGGCGCTGGTAGCGGTTCCACCGACGGTGTCGTGGCCAAGCTTCTCAACGGCCCCTACCGGCCGGGCGAACGCGCCATGGTGAAGGTAAAGCGCCTACGCACGGCCGACTGCGTGGTGGGAGGGTTCCGCTATTTGAACGGCAGACGACAGGTTGGATCGCTGCTGCTCGGTCTCTACAACGACGATGGTCTGCTCGACCATGTCGGCTTCACTTCGACTATCGCCAATGACGAGCGTGCGGCACTGACGGAAAGGCTGGAACAGCTGCGTGGCGGATCCGGCTTCAACGGCAAGGCGCCGGGCGGCCCTAGCCGCTGGAGCACCGAGCGTAGCGGCGAATGGGAACCGGTCAGGCCGGAACTCGTGGTCGAGGTTCGCTTCGACCACGTCACCGGCGACCGCTTCCGGCACGGAACGAAATTTTTGCGCTGGCGGCCGGACAAAGCCCCGCGCCAATGCACCTTCGAGCAGATCGCGTAACCCCCGCTTCCAGTCTTCACCAAGGCGCCATTCACGGCTTGAATGCGAGCAAGGCCATATCCGTGTCCTTCACACCGGCGATCGAGCTTGAGACGACGTCAGAAGCAATCTGCGAAAAGACGTCTAGGTGCGGAAAGATCCTCGCCAGGGTTTTGCCTTTGGACGTCAGGGCATTTCGTCTTGGTTGGTCGGTGAAATCTTCTTCCTCGCCGCCGCAATCACGACCATCCGCCATAGGCGATCATAGAGATACGGACCGGATGCCTCCCGCAGGTTCAAGAGGGCAAGTCGCGCGCGGCCATGCCTTTTGGGCGGCCCCGGCACCAATCATATGCGACAGTTCCGTCAGGGGCCGATCGATTTCAAACTGAACCAGCGCGGTCGTCACGGCCGTCGATCCTTCAACGGTCCGCACCGGTCGTCAGACCACGCAAAGTCCATCTCGCGTCAGCGCCTCGGCCATCATCGGCCGCTGATGCCCATGCCAACGACCGCACATCGGTCTTAACGTGTCGTGTCAGCCGCCTCGCAGGAATGGACGGCGGGCGGTATGCATACCAGACAGGCTTACCGCTTCTGAGATTGCCAGTCCAAGCCTGGCTTGGTTCCATTCGACTGCTGCGGCATCGGACGCGCTGGACCCTCCCGTCGCCTGGGCGGTTTCTCTAACGCAAAGGCCCCAATCAAATCGTGGAGATCTCCATGGAGTCGCGCAATGAGTGAACAGCTCAGCAAGATCGGACCGGCGCGCCGGCTAGCGAGCAGCAGAACTGGAATGCGGTCGTAGGCACCAGCATCGTGGCGGCCGAGGGCGAGGCTGATGGTGCGACGGAGAGGGACGGAACACTTCCCGAAGAAGATGACGACAACGCTTACCAAAACAGCGACGAAGCGTTGCCCGATGACGAAGAGGAGGGAGTTTTGTCACGCGATCCTTCGAACGAAGGAAGCCGCTTCGACGAAGTATGAGCCGAGCAGGCGGCTGATTGCCATTGCGAGGTTTTCGGGGGCGTCTGTCCTGAAGGGCGGGGACGCCCGTTCAGGTCCGAAATCCGGACGCGTCGGGAGTTGACACGCTCGATGGTGCTTTCATGTCGTCGGACCTGCCGATAGCCGGCTTTACCGTGATCGAAGCGGCTGACCTTTCGGACGCCATCGATAAAATTTCGCGTGTTTCCTGCGCTGTCGCGCATGGCGTGGTCGAGGTTTGGCCACTGAATCGAGGGCGGGTCTTGTCCTAATGAACTGGACCCCGATGACGCGCTATGACCAAGCTTTCAGACCCCGGCCCGTCTATTCCCGGCAAGCGCCACGCTGGCGAACCGGCATGAGAGGAAGACCATTTCTACTGCTTTCCCCTACTGCGTCGGTCGATCGGCGCGATTTACACCAGGTCCTCTATCAGCAAGGGCCCGGGGCATAGACCGCCTGCCCCTGAAGACGGGGCGAAAATCATTAAGTTGCCGATAGAGTTGTGCCGCAACTTCGGTGTGGATGACAGAACCACAAGATTGGCAAGGCCCCCTTTCAACTTCTGACAGCGGGCAAAGCCTGTTTGCGCCGACGAGAGGCCCAGAGAATCCTACATGCCACGCTAGCCCAAAATGCTTTCAAACATTCGCTTTAACAAACCTTGCTGTTCGCCGCCTTGGCATTATGCTGGCATAAGCCAGAGGCTGCGGAGGGTTCGGCTTGCAACCTCGATCCGTTCGATTGCACCTGCTTGGACTGATCGCTGCTGCGATCGTGCCCGTCTGGTTATTTGCGGCCTATTTGCTGGTTCAATTCGCGCTTCGGGAGCAAGACCGCATCGAACACGAGGCTGTGCAGACGGCCAGGCAGGTTTCGCTCGTGGTTGAAGGCGAACTCTTCAATCTTCAAACGGTCCTCAATGGCTTGTCAAAATCGACCGCTCTTTCTAAAGGCGATTTGCAGGCCTTTCATGACCAAGCGGTCAATCTAGTATGGGGCACGAACCGTGTCATCATCCTGCGCGATCTGGGCCGCAACCAGCTGATGAACACCGAAATTGGCTATGGGACTAGCCTCCCGCCCCTAGAGCCGCTCACGGACCATGACCGCCAAAGGTTGCAGACTTCGGGTCTTTTCGTAAGTGATGTCTTCGCCGCAGCGGGGTCGAAGGACTATCGCATTGCCGTCGGCGTGCGGGTGCCGGCTCCCAAAGGCGAGGACCTTATCCTTTCAATATCCGTCCCGACTTCGCGCATCCACAATGTAATGATGCCGGCAGTTCCAGACGGCTGGACGGTCGGGATTGGCGATCATCAAGGACACTTCGTCGCCCGTTCCAGATTGCATGAAGAGATGACCGGCAAGCCGGGATTGCCCGAATATGTTGAGAAAGTCGTTGGTCGGTCCGGCAGCTTCACGTCTCGCAACCTGGAAGGCATCACCCTTCTGGCAGGCTACTACAGGTCTTCGTATTCCGACTGGTTCTTTACAGCCAATTTACCGCTTTCAGCTGCAAAGGCTCCGCTCCGGCGCGTCTTGATCGCAATTTGCGGTATCGGCCTTCTCTCGCTCCTTGTCTCCATGGCGCTGGGATATATCTTCGCCAAACGTTTTGTCGGAGCAACCGCCGACCTTTCGGCGCGCGCCCAAGCGCTGGGCCACGGACGAAAGGTCGAGCCTCTGCATTCCTCAATCGCCGAGTTTGCCACCATTGCCGATGCAATGGTTGATGCAGAGCGGGCCATTGCCACACGAAGAACCGAGTTGGAAGCGGTCTTGGACACTGTCCCTGCAGCGGTATGGTTCACCTATGATCCGAAAGCGCTTCAGGTTATCCGGAATCGTTTTGCGACTGAACTGATGGGGTTGCCGACAGAAACTTTAACATCCTTTGGCCAGCCAGAGCACGTAATCGACACAGTGGCGGTAAAGGATGGTCAGGTAGTCAGCCGAGAGGATCGGCCGCTGAGCCGGGCGATGCGTGGAGAACTGGTCGACCAGGAAGAGTTTGCATACATCTTGCCTTCGGGGGTTGAACGCTTCCTGCTCTCAAGCGCACGGCCAATTCGCCATCCCGATGGCGCAATCCTTGGCGCGGTACAAATCAGCCTGGACATTACCGAGCGCAAGCGCGGCGAAGAGCACCGAAAACTGCTGGCCAATGAACTTAACCATCGCGTCAAGAACACGCTTGCCGTTGTCCAATCCATTGCGAGTCAGACCATCCGCAATGCCACTAGTTTGACCGAGGCGCGACAGACACTGTCTAGCCGACTCATCTCGCTGGCAAAGGCGCACGACCTCCTCACGCAGCAGAACTGGAGTGGGGCCGACCTGAATGACCTGATTTTGGGAACGATCATGCCGCACGCCCCGCTTGAGCGATTCCAGATCAGCGGCGAGCCGGTGTGGCTCCCGCCGAACATCGCCCTTTCGGCGGCTTTGGCATTTCATGAGCTTACGACCAATGCGATCAAATACGGCTCGTTGGCGAATGCCACGGGCCGGGTTTGCATCCGCTGGAGGCTCACCGCCCACAAGGATCATCGCTGTCTTGATCTGAATTGGCGCGAGACGGGAGGCCCGCGCGTTGGGCCAGGCGGCCGTAAGGGCTTCGGAACACAGCTCCTAGAGAGGGTATTTGATTCGGACAAGTCAGGTAGCGTAACGCTGAAATTTGAAGAATCGGGATTGATCTGTGAGTTGCGGGTAATCTTGTCTCATTAGAAGGCAAACCGAGCGGGAGTTGTCGTCATGGCCGAACGAGCGCACCGCCAAATTGCGCCCACAGTCGATCACAGTCTCTTGACCTAAGACTCGGAGTTCCCGGTTCACCATAGAAAACCATGGCCCCGCGGACGTCGTACCCAAGGACTGTGGCGTTAGCCACAAATTGAATGGCCAGCCCCAAGGTGATTTTGCTGATCCGGGTTTCGCAGCAATTGGTAAGGTCGATCACGCCAAAAATGTCGACCTCATCGCTCCTGGCTGCCAGGACGGCCGCCGAGATAGAGTTCTGCACGGCAAGCAGCATCAGAATTCGATTCCCCTGGAGTAGCGCCAGCAACGCCGGACATCGAAATGTGTTCCCCCGGCACTCGTGAAATCGGTATTTTTGGCGCGGTCCGCTCGGGGGCGCGTAAAGAGCCCAACGCACGATTAATCCACACTGGTCCCCCCCGAAGCAGGGATTTCTGGGGATCAGCGGTGGTCGGATGCCATCTTGTGGAGTGGCGTCGAGAAGCTTGATGATTATCATCCGGAGCGCGGCTACACCCGCCCTTGACTCAAGCGCAGCTACCGGCAGGTATGAGATCGACTATTGAAACGTCGTTTGTTATCTCTCGGCTCCAGAGCTGTCCAATATGGCCGCTTGATGCAGGGAAATATTGGATCGTTGTAGCGCGGTTTCTGCCACCAGCGAGAGCTCAAGTCATCTCATCCCGTTGCAGGGCTCGTCGACGCTTGGCCCGATGTGTCCCAGAACTGCTACGTGAGAGGTCGCCACCAAAAGGCCGCCCCGTGTCAATTGCTATGGAACCTCGCGTGTCCAATGAAGTTGGGAACCCGCAATGGGTTCATGAACAAGGAGAACATCACAATGGCAGCTACGAAGAAGGCAACCGCCGGAAACAAAGGCCTTGAGGACATGTTTCTCGATGGCCTGAAGGATATATACTATGCGGAGAAAAAAATCTTGAAGGCGTTGCCGAAGATGGCAAGGGGTGCGGACGACCAGCAGGTCACCGCCGCCTTTGAAAAGCATCTTGCTGAGACCGAAGGCCAAGTCGAACGGCTGGAAGAAGTATTCGAGATTCTCGGCACGCCGGCCCGAGGCAAAACCTGTCCCGCCATCGATGGCATACTTGAGGAAGGCTCGGAGATTCTCGAGGACTACAAAGGCTCGGTCTCATTGGACGCCGGGCTGGTAGGCGCCGCGCAGGCCGTCGAACACTACGAGATCGCGCGCTATGGCACTTTGATTGCGTGGGCGACATCTCTTGGTAGGGATGACGTGGCGGAACTGCTCAACGCCAACCTGGAAGAAGAGAAAGCCACCGACGAAGCACTGACGTCTCTTGGCGAGGCGGGCGTGAACGATCGCGCTGCCGAACAGCAGGCTGCCTGATCCGGTCATTCGAGGGGTCCCGTTGGGAACCCCTCCCCCGCCGGTTCGTACGCCCTGCGCGTCGACGGACATCCCTACCTAGGCCCAGAGACAAAGCCTATCATCTGAGGTCCAAGTCGTAGCACCACTGGCGTTGGCATAAATCATCTCGTCGAGCGCCTTTTTTCGCCGATAGGGCGTACCCTCCGCACGATCGACTCTCCGGCGTGGCAGACCCCGCCATCCGATGCTTAACGCATGGCGCCGGCCGCCGCGAATATCCGGCAAATAAAAACAGCCAGCGGCTGCGTCGGTATCGGACGGGCGCCCAAAGGGGGTACTCCGGGGTCGACGATCAATGCCGTGCGAGTGTCGCCGATCGCATGGTCGACCTGCTGTGCTGGGAAGGGGCGCCACGCAGGACAGTCCATCGAGAGCAGCCTGACTGCGCGATCGGAACCTTTCCGTGAGCGTGGTTCGTGCTGCCAAAGATCTAGCGCCTTGAAGCTCAATAATGAAGTTCCCACACCTCCGAAGAGGTGGGTGATCGCGAACTGCGCCTCCACTACCTGCACGCGCACCAGATTGCGTTTGCGCGCCGAGCGCGACGCCGTGCGAGGGCCGGGTCCAACATGGCGAGCTTACCAACCGTCGATGAAAGCCCATGATAAGCCGAGCTGAGAGGCGTCCCGGCCAACTTGCATCTGACGCCATACGAGGATTTGGACAACTTCAAGACTCTTGAACGTCTTGTCGGGGCGCTAACGGAGACCCGGTCTTGGAGGATGCGGTACCTTGCCAACAAAGTTGCGCGAAGCACAAGACTACTCCGCCTCCGCATGATCACCTGCGACCCGGTCGATACGAACCGGGCCGCGAAGATCCACTTAACGGATAGATCAAAGAAACTTTAGTTTGCAATCATACGTTGTTTGTCCCGCGCGCTTGCGTAAGTGCCTTTTTCATAGGCCGGCTGGGCATTGAACTGCTCTTTTGTAAAATTCGTGTATAGGTACCGATTTCCTGACTTGTCCGTCATGAACTTGAGATTGTTCATGCCAATGGCCACCTCCTTGGCGCCCATGCCGAGGAACCCACCGACATCGATCAGCACGGCGTCGACTTTTTTGTCGCCTGTCAGGACAACGTCGCCGATCTTTCCAACCTTGGCGTCGTTGGCGCCATAGACAGTCGTGCCGACCAGATCCTCGGCCCGGACCTTGTCGATCGGGACGGCGGTCAGTGCCGTCTTGTCGACCGCCCCAGTGGTGTTTGAGTCAGGCGCCACCGTCGCTGCGGGGGCAGCGCTGGAAGCCGTGGTTGGATCGTAAGCCTTGGTATCGAAGTTCGGCTGAGCCTCCAGGTCTTCCTTGGTGGTCTTGATCACAAGCCAGCGCTTGCCGTCCTTTTCGGCCCACTGGGCCTTGTTGAAGTCGAAAGCGACATTCTTTTCACCGATGCCGAGAAAGCCCCCGACGCCGATGATGAGCGACTGGGCCTTGCCGTCCTTGGCCAGGAGAACGTCATTGACCTTGCCGATCGTCTGAGCATTAGCATCCGTTCCGTTGTAAACTGAAGCGCCTATCATTTTGGAGACAAGGCTGCCATTTGGGGCAACCGCGGCAGTTGTCGCAGCATTGTTATCCGCGGGCGCCGATGTCACGACGTTCGCGGCAAATGCCCCTGAGGCAATGAGGGTTGCAAGTGCGGTGGCAGCAGTGAGAGTTTTGTAGCTCATCGTGGTTATTCTTTGTGTTGTCGATGTCGTTGCGCGCTCCCTGTCCGTTTTCCCGACAAGACGCAACTTGATGCATCATCAACGGAATTGCGTTCATCGAGGTTCCCACGACACCCCGAAGAAGGTGCCCTGTGGGGGCCGGGCCCGAGCAAATCGGCAAGTCCCTCAGCACAAATTGCGCGCATGTCGAGAACGTCGACCCAGTCGTCTTTCACCCCTGAAGGTGGGTTCGTGCCAAACAATGCAGCCAGCGGCTTGGAACGATTTTCGACGGTGCGTTAGGTCCGGTTTCGCCGCGGGGCGTGTCAAGAGTGAACGACCGCCGAACCACCCAGGCGGCAGCCGTCCTAGCCCGTAACTTCGACTATCAGGATTTTCTCGAAGACGGTGCCTTTGCGCTCTATCTGGTGAACACGGATGGCCTGACGTGGCATGCCAACAAGGCTAACTTAATCGTCAAACAAGGATTTCACGATCGCCGAAGGATACTGGCAAATTCTTCATCCCCTAAACGACTTCGGAAGTGCCCGTCCCCGGCCCTTCCCGCACCATGGCTCTGCACGCAGCGGCCGCCTTACACATTGGCGGCCTTTCCGCGTTCGACGCCGCCAGTGCCGAACTGCCGAGACAAATCCTCACACGCAAATCCTGCCCTCCCCGCCAATTTCAAAACCGAGACCTCCGCGACATCCGTCGCTGAACGTAGCGGTCCTGGCAACATCATCACAGCTGCGATGGTTGCCTTGTCGAGTGGTCGCTTCCAGCCCGCGCAAATCTCTGTTTTCAATATCGTTCTGCGGTGTTTTTACTGCGGTAAATTTATGGATGCTTTGCGCGCGATTGCCCGTGGTTTGGCCAGCGTTAACCTTTTGTTAACCCAAAACTTCTTGCCGGTAAGTCCGAATCGGAGCTTAATGGCGCTTCTTGTGGGCATTGCTAACAAAAAGCGCCAATTCAGGTTTCGACGAGAATGAATGTTTCCATGCGCCTGCCACGTTTCGAGTTCGATGACAAAATCCTCGAACAGGGCGCCGAGATTTCCCGGCGGTTGAACCAACTTCGGATGGAGAAATTTCCGCCCAATGCGACGAAGACGCTGCGCACATTCTCGATGGCGGAGGTCGCTCACTACCTCGGGGTCTCGCAGAACAATCTGAAGCGTCTGCATCTCGAAGGCAAGGGGCCATTGCCTGACCAAAGTCCTTCCGGCCGTCGCTCCTACACGGCTACACAGATGCTCGAGCTCAGACAGTTCCTGGACCAGCATGGCAGGACCGAAGTCAAGAAATACGTTCCGCACCGCAAGCTTGGCGATAAGCTCCAGGTGGTCGCGGTGGTCAATTTCAAAGGCGGCAGCGGCAAGACGACCACGGCTGCCCACCTCGCCCAGCACCTGGCGCTGACCGGTCATCGGGTTCTTGCGATCGATCTTGATCCGCAAGCTTCGCTGTCCGCACTGCATGGCTTCCAGCCCGAGCTCGATCGCAACCTCTCGCTTTATGAAGCGATCAGGTATGACGATGAACGCAGATCGGTCGCGGACGTGATCATACCGACAAATTTCCCCGGTCTCGACATCATCCCCGCCAATCTCGAGCTGCAGGAATACGAGTACGACACCCCACTCGCCATGCAGGACAAAACCTCCAATGCCGGCCGCCAGTTCTTCACGCGCATGGCCAAGGCGCTTTCGGAAGTTGACGACCGGTACGATGTTGTCGTTGTCGATTGCCCGCCCCAGCTTGGCTATCTGACTTTGACGGCAATGTCGGCGGCGACGTCGGTGCTCATTACCGTGCATCCGCAGATGCTCGATCTCATGTCGATGAGCCAGTTCCTGCTGATGCTTGGCGGCATATTGAAGACCATCAAGGCCGCCGGCGCCGCGATCGAACTCGACTGGTTTCGCTACCTGATCACGCGCTACGAACCGACCGATATTCCGCAGGCGCAGATGGTGGGCTTCATGCAGTCGATGCTTGCCGGCCAGATCCTGGAAAACCCGATGTTGAAGTCGACGGCGATTTCGGATGCGGGCCTCACCAAGCAGACGCTTTACGAGGTGGAGAAGTCTGCCTTCACCCGATCCACATATGACCGCGCCCTGGAGTCGCTTGACGCGGTGAATGCTGAGGTCGTCACCCTCATCCATCGTGCGTGGGGTCGCTCGTGATGGCGAACTTTACGGCAGTAAAAATGGGCTATTTTGTTCGTAAAATCAGATCGCTAGCCTTATGTGGAGGCGGTTGAATGGCCCGCAAGGATATTTTCGGCAGTGTGATGGGTCCCGTCGCTGCGGTGGCCGATAGCAAGGATGTATCGGGATATGCCGTTCGTGGCGCCTCCCGTTCGATCATGCAATCCTTCGAGGAGCTCTCCAAGAGTTCGGTCGTCGATCTCGATCCGGCCATGGTTGACACCTCGTTCGTCTCGGACCGCCTGGAAGAAGACGATCAGGCGTATCAGGAGTTGCTGTCGGCAATTCGGGAAAGAGGCCAGGATTCTCCGATCCTGGTCAGACCGCATCCGGAGGTTTCAGGGCGATTCCAGACAGTATTCGGCCATCGCCGCGTCAAGGTTGCCCGCCAGTTGGGAAGGCCGGTCCGCGCCGTCGTCAAGAAGATGGGCGACGAGGACCATGTCATCGCCCAGGGCCAGGAGAATGCCGCCAGGGCCAATTTGTCCTTCATCGAAAGGACCCTGTTTGCCGATCGCATTCTCAAGCGCGGCCACACCTCGGACACGGTGAAGTCCGCTTTGGCGCTCGATGACACGACCTTCTCGAAGATGCGCTCCGTGACCGGCAATATTCCCGAGCCAGTCATCGTGGCGGTTGGCGCGGCCAAGGCCGTCGGTCGGGACAGATGGTGGCAACTGGCCAAGCTCATGGAGCATCCAGGGAACGCGGGCAGGGCGGCAGACTATGTGAAGAGCGCTGGTTTCGCGGGGCCAAGCAGTGACGCACGATTTGCGCTCCTTTTCGACTTCCTGAGCGCGCCGGCGAAACGCTCGCGGGCTGCGCCCAAGACACGAGAAAAGGACTGGGCGCCGCAGGACAGCTCGGTGCGGGCCAAGATCACCGACACCGGAAAAGTGTTCACGCTTGCCCTGAAAGCGAGGGAAGCCTCGCCGTTCGGTGCTTTCATCACCGAACGGCTGGACGAGCTTTTCGAAGCTTTCCGGCGATCGGAAATGTCAAAGAAAACGGGAGACTGAAACCGCAAAAGAAAAAGGCCCCCGAACGTCGCCGTCGCGGAAGCCCTTCTCGTCTGTAGCAAGCTGAGAATCGCACTTCCCCGAATCACTGTCAAGAGTCGTGGCGCCGTTTCGGCGAGCAGGTTTCTTTTGCCTTCGTGAAAGGTGAGGGAAATGGAGAGTGGGTTTGCGACGACGCCCTTTGGGCGGCGGCCGATGACGCTTGCCTTGGTGAAGGCCAATGCCGCGTCGCGGCAGATTCCGGAAGGGGCCACCGTTGAGAAATGGCAGGTCTACCGGTGGCTATGCGAGGGCAAGTCGATTGTCGGCGTTGGCGATCGTGCCCTGGCGGTGCTGAGCGGGCTGTTGACGTTCTATCCTGACGACCAGATCAGCGAGGAAAACGGCTTGATGGTCTTCCCGTCGAACGCACAGCTATCTTTGCGGGCGCACGGCATGGCCGATTCAACGCTGAGAAGGAACCTGGCCGAGCTGGTGAGTTGCGGCCTGATCATTCGCCGCGACAGTCCGAACGGCAAGAGATTCGCTCGCAAGGGGCAGGGCGGTGCTGTCACGGAAGCCTTCGGATTCTCGTTGGCGCCTCTGCTGACACGGGCCGCGGAGTTTCAGCGCGCCGCCGAGCAGGTCCGCGCCGAGTGCCTGGCGCTGAAATTGATGCGGGAGCGGATCACGCTGCATCGCAGGGACGTCCAGAAGCTGGTCGAGGCGGCGATCGAGGAAGGGGTTCCTGGCGACTGGGGCAGCGTCTGTAGGCGGTTTCGGTCCATCGTGGATGCAATTCCGCGCAGGGCAGGGCGGTCACAGCTTGAAGGGATCGTTGCCGAGCTGACCGTACTCCATGATGAAGTGGATAGGATGCTGGAAAGCATTACGAATTCCACGAATCCTGGCGGCAATGAGTCCCAAACTGAGCGGCAGCAATCTGATTCAAACACAGACTCCATTTTTGTATTTGAACCGGCTTTCGAAAAAAGCAGGGCGGCCGTTGAGCCAAGACCGGCACCGGACGAGCGGTTGAAAAGCTATCCGATTGGACTGGTGCTGAGGGCCTGCCCCGAGATTGCGGACTATGCGTTCGACGGAATCGCCAACTGGCGCGATTTGATGCTCACCGCGGCCCAGGTGCGCGGCTACCTTGGCGTTTCACCGTCAGCCTATGAGGAGGCTTGCCATGTGATGGGTCAGGAAGTCGCCGCGATCGTGATTGCGTGTATTCTGCAGCGGGCACAGCACATCAATTCGGCCGGTGGCTATCTGCGCGTGCTGACGGAAAAGGCGAGGGCAGGGGAGTTCTCGGTCGGACCGATGCTGATGGCCGCGCTCAAGGCCAATGGCGCGGCAGCGAGGATGACGGGATGATTGGTTACAGGGTTCTTGGGGCAGGCTGCTCGGCGCTGCTCAAGGGCGCCTGGATAGGTCACGGCATGCGACCACCTATCGCCGGCGGGCTCCGGGCTTGAAAGCTGTCCGGAAATGCCATATCTTTTGCACAAGAAACATGACTCCCGATATGGTGGATAAAAGCTGTGGGCCAAGCACTCAAGATAGCCGAGCAGAATGGGCCTCTCATCTTGTCCTATATGGACCGGAACGGGAAGATTGCGATCGAGCAGGTGGCGGATGGGTTTGGCATGTCCAAGGGTCAGTTGGCCCAGACCGCCGGTCTTGCGCGTGAGACACTCTATCGCTCGAAGCGAAGTGCTGCGGTAAAGACCCAGGGGCGTCTGCGCGAAATGCTCGAAATCATCAGCCGCGTGAGCGGTTGGGCAGGCGGCAAGGAACAGGCAATGGCCTGGTATCGGGCTCAGCCGCTTCCGGCATTTGGCGGACGCACTGCCGAAGCGCTGGTGAAGGATGGCAAGGCCTCCGCGGTCCGTGATTATCTCGATCACATGGCCGTTGGTGGTTTTGCGTGAGGTTCGTCAGAACCTGTTACAGGGCACACGATCCACGCTGGGCCTTCAAGCCGACTTCCGGTGATGGAGCGGCGATGAGAGGCGCCCGGTTCAACCCCAAAGGCGTGCCGGCCCTCTATCTGGGGCTGACAATCATGACGGCGGTCAAGGAAGCCAACCAAGGCTTGGCGCACCGGATCGATCCCTGTGTCCTTTGCTCCTATGAGGTCGACTGCGACGACATCGTGGATCTGACAACGGAAGAGGCCAGGGGTGAATTCACCATCGCGCTCGAGGACATGGCCTGCGCCTGGGCGACGGCTCTGGGCGACGCAGAGCGCCCGGCGTCGTGGTCCATCTATGACCGGCTGCGGTCTCGCCATGTTGCTGGAATTGTGGTCCCAAGCTTCGCGCCAAGTGCCCAGGACGAGGATCGTAACCTGGTCCTTTGGGACTGGGGTCCGGACCTTCCGCATAAAGTAACTGTCTTCGATCCGAGCGGCAGGTTGCCGAAGGACCAGTTGTCTTGGTCATAGCGTGCTCGTAAGGGCAGGGGAGGGGACTGGGTCCCAGCCTATAATCCGCTTGCCTTGGTGAGGTTGACACGGAAACGGTCACGCTGGCGCTGATAGCGGCGGGTCATCTCGGCGGAGGCATGGCCAAGCTGCTTTTGCACATATCGCTCGTCGACCTCGGCCGAGGAGGCCAGACCAGCACGCAGCGAATGGCCTGAAAACTTCATTTCCCGCTCGCTTTCGGACAAATCGCCCCGCACACCTGCGGCCAGTGCCGCGCGCTTGACCAGCCGCGCCACTTCCTGGGCGTTCAGCCGTTCGGCGCCGACGGCCTTGCCTTTACCGGTCACGCGGCGGAAAACAGGCCCGTGCACGATACGCCCGAGCTTCAGCCAGGTCGCCACGGCAACCACGGGGCAGGTGCTGTCGGCCGATCCAAGACCGATCTCGACTTCGCGCCAACCAGTCTTGCCACGCAAGGTCACCAGAATGCCCTTGTCCAAAATCTCGAGCCAGCCGGACGAATCCTCAGTCTGGTCCCTGGCCACGTCGAGGCCGACGATTTCGGAGCGGCGCAGGCCGCCGGCGAAGCCCAGAAGCAGCATGGCCCGGTCGCGCAGACCGCGCAGGGTACCGCGATCCAGCGTCTCCAGCATCGCGATAAGATCCTCGAGCAGAATGGCTTCCTTCTGGGCCGGCGGTTTTGCGTGGGTATTGCGAATGCCGGCAAGCACGGTTGAGATGTGACGATCTTTTCGGTCGAGCAGGAGGCCACGCTGGGCAAAATTCCAGGTGAGCGATGAAAGGCGCCGTTCGATCGTCGAAACCGCTTTCCTGTCCCCTCCAGATCCAGAGGCCAGGGCCGTGATATAGAGCCCGACGACCTGCGGATCCGGCGGCATGGTGTCAAAAGACTGACGCCGGCACCACGCCGAGAAATGTTTCCAGTCGGCAGCATACGCACGACGGGTGTTGGTTGAACTCGCCGCCTCGATATAGTCGCGGGCGCGGCCGGCGAGGGCGTCAAGATGGGCGGGAAGCCGTGCCATGCTGTCTGCCATAGGGGAGGGGGCTTTCTCCTGCTTCGCCGGGCGCCCCATCTCCATGACCAAGTCGATGATGTCGGGGAGATCGTCCTCTCCGGAAGCCACAGTGGCGTCCTGACCATCCTCAGTCATTGTCATGCTGCCTCGACATCTGTCTTGAAGAAGGCATTGCCGGCCTGGTGAACAGCCGCTGTCTTGCTGATGCCCCGGCGACGTGCGAGCTCGTCGGCGGGGGCGACGGTTGCCGGATTTTGGATGTTCAGGGGCAAGACAGGCTCCTTGGTTCTACCTTTTCGGCAATTTCTACCTGAATCGGCAAGCTTATCCAGAATGAGCGATAATGCAAGATTATCATTCGTTTTGTCACGCCGACAGGCTGTGCGTTTTGGTGCAACAATCATAGCAAAAAGCGCACCGGCGCTTTACTCTCCAGATCATGATTCGCCTCGATCCCGCGACCGCCAGCTTCTCTGCGCCGCCCTCCGTTCCGGCCTGGGCGCTCACAAGCTCCGGCGCGCCGAGCGACGGCGGCGCCGCCTTCCGGGCCGGGGCCGCCCTGGGTGCCCTCGACACGCTCGCCCGCGCGCAGCCTGCATGGGCCGGCGCTTGGCGGCAGCGGCTGGCGCTTAGCTGCGCCGCCGCCAGCATGCGGCTTGCCGGCCGCGCCGAGGACGCTGCCGCCTTGCGCGATGCCTGGCATTTGCGTCCCCCAGGTGGTGATCCCGGCCCCGCCGGCGTCGTCTTTGGCGCCTGGCGGCAGTTGGCCAGGCAGCCGCCCGCCGCTACTCCTGACCGGCTCGGAAAGATACTTGACCAGCTTGGCCTCCATTGGGACGGCGGGGTGCTCGCCGATCTTTGCTCCCAGGTCGAAAAACTCGAGGTATCCCAGCGTCCGGCGCCGTTCGACGCCGCGGCGATCACCGCTGAGGTCGTCGCGATGCGTCCCGATGCCGAACTCTTTGGCTGGTGGCTCGCCGACCTGGTGCTGGCGCAGCGCCTGGGCTGGCCGCAGCCCCTGCCGCTCCTAATGGCGCAGGTTTTTGGACCATCCTTTCGCATCGGGGCCGGCGGTGGCCGGCGCATCCGGCCCGGGGACAAGAATTTTGAGCGGGCGGTTTGCGTCGCGCTCGTTGCTGCCGCCGCAGACGCCTGTCGGTTGGCCGCCGAGCTGGCACGCCGGGCCGAAAGGCTCCTGGCGGTGGCGCCGAAACTGCGCGCCAAAGGCGCTGGCGACGTAATCTTTCTGCTGCTCAGTGAAGACGCCATCTCTGGATCGCTGACGACGAAGAATCTGTCGCGCTTTGCATCGCGGCGGCTGTTCGAGCGGCTGCAACAACTCGAAGCCGTGCACGAGTTGTCCGGCCGCGCAAGCTTTCGACTGTTTGGGCTCTAGCGATGAGCGAGGCCGCCCGATCCGAACGCCCGCGGGGCAAGGATGATGTCCAGCCGATGCTGGTCGACACTGAGCTTGAGCACCTGCCGCAAGAACTTCGCTGGCGCGAATGGATGGGCCGCGTCGAAGCGGTGATCTTCGCGGCAAATGAACCGGTGCCGCGCGAGGTGCTGGCGCGCGTCGTCGGTAAAAGGTGCAATCTTGAGCTGATCATCGACGACATTCGCGCCGAGCTCGCCGGCCGCCCGTACGAACTGGTTTCGGTCGCCGGCGGCTGGCAGCACCGAACCAAAAAGGTTTTTGGCGACGTCATACACGCCGCCTTCGGCCAGCGCAGCGGCAAGGGGGAAAAAGAGCTGTCGCAGGCGGAGGCGCTTGTCCTCATGTGCATCGGCTATTTTCAGCCGATCACCCGGGGTGAGTTGTCGAGCTTCTTTGGCAAGGAAGTGTCGCGCGATCTGATCGGCGTGCTGCGCGCGCAGGAGCTGATCGCGTCGGGGCCGCGCAACCCGCAGCCGGGCGCGCCTTACACATATGTGACGACCAAGAACTTCCTGTCGCAGTTCGGGCTCGACACGCTGCGCCAGCTGCCGGATTTCGAGGCGCTGGAGGATGCCGGACTGCTGTCGAAGGACAATCTGCTGGCCGGCGATATCCCAGCCGGGCTGGCGCTGGCTAGCGGGGAGGGCGACGGTACGGACGATGTCGTTGGGGACCAAGCGCCGTGACGCGGGCGTCAGCTCATTGTGATCCCAGAGACAGTGGATCACTCACGGCCAGGACGACTGGTCGTGCGGCAGCCGGGGATCGGGATCATGGACCGTGACCTTATCGCCTTCGACAAGATAGGCCCGAACGGGACACATAAAGCGCTTCGATGCCAGGTAGGTTGAAACGACCGCCGTCCATCGCCGCGCCTGCACCGCTTGTGGGCAGGAAAGCCCATTTGGGTGTCAGATAGCGATGGAAGATCTCGTCGGGGCCGACGCGGGTGACTTTCACCCGCGCGCCCCATTCTCGAGATCCCGGATGAAGGCCAGAACCGCTTCGACCTGACCGTCAGCGACGAGTTCGGCCGCCGTGTGATGGCCATAGTCAGCGATAGGTTCGTTGCGATACCAGTAGATCGCCTTGTCGACGGCGCCGGTGAGCTCCGTCGCGGCCGAGATATCCTTCACCATTTCGCGCATCCGACCCTGCAAGCGCTCCGATGACGGGTTACGAAGCGTGTTGCCTTGGCGCTGGCCCGAACGGTTCGGCAGCATTTCTTTCTCCACGTTTCCTGGGTCGCGAAACTGCGCGCTCAATTTGATCGAATGTCGCGGTCGCCGCCGCACCCGTCGCGCACATGCACGGCCTATGAAGAACTCGTCAACGCAGGCATGGACGAGTGCGGGCTTGCCATTTTGGCAACGCGCACGGTCGGTTTTCCCTTCGTAGGGTTGTTGGCAGCGACATGGCGATCTCCGAGTTGTTGCGCCGGCTGCATGGTGGGGCGACACTCGAATTGATATCGACCTCCAGCAAGACGCTCGACGATGTCACCACCATCGCCGCGGGGGACCCTTACGGCTTTGGACATCTTGCGGCCAGGACATAGCGGAGTGTACCTCCCTAGAGAACGGCTCAACTAACGCCGTCGTGAAATTCATTCATCGAGCCGTAGAACATCAGTATGTTCAGCGACCGGAGATCTGAATGGCATTTCGATTCGTACACACCGCCGACATTCATCTAGACTCCCCGCTGCGCTCGCTGGCGTTGCGCAACGCTGAGCTTGCCGAGCTCGTCGGAGATGCCAGCCGCCAGGCATTCACCGCGATCGTGGATTTGTGCCTTGCGGAGCGTGTCGATGCGCTTGTGATCGCCGGTGATCTTTACGATGGCGACCAGACTTCGATGAAGACGGCACGCTTTCTGGCATCCCAGATGGCGCGTCTCCATCAAGCTGGCGTCAGGGTCTACATGATCCGCGGCAACCACGACGCCATGTCGCGGATTACGAAGCAGCTTGTGTTGCCCGACACGGTGATCATTTTCGGCGGCCGCTGCCAATCCGTGATCCAGTCTGGCCCTGGGGTGGACGTTGCGTTCCATGGTCTGAGTTTCGCCAGCCCCAAGGCGCCCGAAAGCCTGCTGCCCAAATATGCCGCGCCGCAAGAGGGAGCTGCGAACATCGGCATTATGCACACGAGCCTGGCCGGCTCCCCAGGCCATGATGTTTATGCACCTTGCAGCGTCGCCGACCTGCACGGCCACGGGTTTGAGTATTGGGCGCTTGGCCACATTCACGCTCGCCAGGTGTATTCCGGTGCGAGCGCGCTCGTCATGCCAGGGATTCCTCAGGGTAGGGACGTCAACGAGGCAGGCGAGAAATCGGTCACGCTGGTCACTATCCGCGATGATCGCTCGGTCGAGATCGAGGAGAGGCTCACCAGTGTCGCGCAGTTCGAGCGGGTGAGTGTCGATCTGACCGGGGTGTCGGAATGGGGCGAGGCGATCATTCGTGTCCGAGCAGGGCTGGAGCAATTCCGGGAGGGTGCCAGGTCGCGCTACCTTGTTGCCCGCCTTCGCCTGGTCGGCACGTCTGCCCTTTCATGGTCGCTGATGCGCGACCGGGACTTGGCCGTCGCAGAAGCCGAGCAGGCAGCGGAGCAGGTGGGCGACACCTGGGTGGAGAAGCTGGAGTTTGATCTTTCGGCTTCCGCTGTCGGAGGTTTGGGCAATGTGGCGGATCCCTCTTTGGAGCTCGCTCAATCAATGCGCTCCAATGCGAGCTCGGAAGCATTTCGATCCGAAGCGCGCGAATTCGTGTTGAAGACGATCGCGGACCTGCCGCCCGATGCGCGGCGTTTCGCCGGCAAGGACGAAGCAGGGCTCGAACAGTTTCTCGACGATGTGCTTGCCGGAAGCGTAGACCTGGTCACGGCCCGGCTCAAGGCAGGCGCGACGCGATGAGATTGCGTCGCCTTGACTTGACCCGCTATGGCAAGTTTACCGATAAAGCGATCGACTTCGGGGAGAAGCCGTCTTCGGCCCCGGATTTGCATATCGTCTTCGGCCTGAATGAGGCCGGTAAGTCGACAGCGCTTTCCGCCTATTTGGATCTGCTCTTTGGCATCGAGGAGCGCAGCCGCTATAATTTTCTGCACGAATACAGCTCCATGCGCATCGGCGGGTTGCTGGAATTCGACGGACGGATGCTTGCCGTCTCACGCACCAAAAGCCGCGGTAACTCCCTGCACGACGCTGAAGGCAGGCCGCTCAGCGAAATTGCCATTTCGGCAAACCTCACGGGCTTGTCCCGCGATGCCTACAGCAGCATGTTCTCGCTCGATGACGAGACGCTGGAAGCGGGCGGCAGGGCGATCCTTGAATCGCGTGGCGATCTCGGCAAGCTCCTTTTCACTGCCAGCGCCGGGCTTGGGCATGCGAGCGACGTCCTGGCTGCACTGGATACGGAGGCAGACGGTCTTTATCGCAAACAGGCCCAGAGCACCGAAATCGCGTTGCTGAAGAAGCGGTTCGCGGAGCTCAAGTTACGCAAGGAGGCGATCGACACGCTGGCCTCGACATTCGAGGCGCTCGAGGCGGAAAGGGTGGAAGCCCAGGACAAGTATGACCGCAGCCTGGCTGAACGCGCGGTCTTGTCGGCGCGGCTCGCCACCGTCGAACGATATGCGCGCGCCGCGCCGCTCCTTGCCGAAATAAAACGCAAGGCAAGCAGGCTGGCTGAGCTGCCTGATATGCCGTCTCCTTCCCGGACCTGGAGTGGCAGCGTCGCGGAATTGATCGATCAGGATACCCGTTTGAGAACCCGCCTCCAGGCCAACGCCGATGAGATCGAGCGCGCGAAGGCAAAGATCGAAGCAATCGCTGTCGATGAAGCTGTGCTGGCGATCTCGGAGCAGGTGCGAGGACTTGCCGATCGCAAGGCGCGATATCTGTCCGCGGGCATGGATCTGCCGACCCGCAAGATGGAAGTCCAGATGCTCGACCAGGTCGTGGCGACTTGTCTCGCCGCGCTCGGAAGGTCGGCCGAACAGGATCCGTCCCGGCTCACTCTACCTGCCTTTGTGGTAGGCACCCTTCGCAATATGGTCGAGCAACGCTCCGGGATCACGACGAGCCTGCAGATGGCCCGCGATGAAGCCGCTGCCGCGCTCGACCGGCTCAGCGCTGCGCGAGGCCGAGTTGGCGCGGAGAGGGCAGTGCCCGAGCCCGCAAGAGCCAGACTGATGGCAGCCGTGTCGGGGGCGAAGCAGAGTAGTCACACACGCGAAATTCGAGAGGCGCGCGCCGTGGAGGCCGAGCGGCAAATAAGGCTGGCGGATGCGATGCGGCGCCTCCAGCCGTGGTCAGGAGATGTCGACCTGCTTTCGAAGATGTCGGTCCCGCCGCCGACGCAGTTGGCTGCCTGGAAAACACTGGCCGCGGACCTTCGAAGGGACAAGGCAGTCTTCACCGAGCGTCTGGCTGAGTATGAACAAAGTCGGATAACTACTTCGTCATGGTTGGCTGCTGTCCGCGCCTCGGCCAATCTCGCTGACGATGAAACAGCCGCAGCCATACGACGTGAGAGAGACGAGGCCTGGCGAAGTCACCGGGCGGACCTCAAGATTGAAACCGCGGACCTGTTTGCCACAGCATTGGCCAAGGATGATCATGTCGGGGCTGGACGATTGGCCCATGCAAGCGAGCTTGCAGATCTGCGCGCAGTGAAACAAAAGGTTGCCGAGACCGAAGCGGCAATTGAGCGCGCAAGCTGCCAGCTCGCCGGGGCGTCGCAGCGTGCAGAGATAGCGTCCGCTGAAATCAAGGAGGCAGCTAGCGCCTTACTTCAGGATTGCCAGGCACAGTCGCTCGACCTTTTGATAGGACTTCTCGAAGAGCGACTTTCCGCACGCGCTGACGCGCTTGCCTCTTGGGACGACATTCTGCTCGCACGCGCACGGATTGAATGCGCAATAGCTGAGGGAGAGCGGATCCATCTCGCATTGGCCTCGGCTCTTCAAAGCGTCGGAATTCAGCCGGACGCTGGTGAGGCCTTGGAAGCAACGGTTGTAGCCGCCGACCGCTTTCTCGATAGGCAGGCGAAGGTCGATGCCGAACGAGCTGAAGCGCTGAGGAGCATCGCCGCGAAAGAAGAGGAGCTGGCCGCCAGGCGGCTCGCTGTTGAAATTGCCGAAAGGCGAGAGGGTGCATGGCAGGCCGAGGTCAAGGAAACGCTGAAGGGCACTTGGCTCGAAGAAGGCATTGCCGGGACAGGCCTTGGCAGTGTGCTCGACCAGTTGTCGGAGCTGTCGAGGGCCCTGCAGGATCGTGAGGCCATGCGCATCCGCATCCGCAAGATGGAGGCGGACAGGACTGCATTTGCCGAAGAGGTGGCCAGACTCGGTGCGAAGGGCGGCGAGTGTGTGAGCGACGAGGCGCCAGAGCAGGTTAGCGTCAGGCTGACAGAGCGTCTCGAGCAAGCTGAGCGTGCTCGAGAGGCGAGGGCAAATCTCCACCTTGATGTTCAGACATTGCGCGAGGTTCGGGAGGCGCTGAAAGGCGAGGTCGCGGCAAACGACACGACGAAACAAGAAGTGCTCGATGCCTTTGGGGTAAGAACTCTGCCGGAGGTCTCAGAGCGCGATGAACAGCTTCGCGAGCGAGACGGCCTGCAGAGCACCGTGGCCGAGCTAGAAGAACGGCTGACGAGGGAGCTCGCCCTTGAGGACTTCGCCCAGGCGCGCTCATTGCTGGAGAGCCTCGATCTCGGCGAGTTGGCAATTGAAAAGGCCGAAATCGAGCGGCGCCTCGCTGACCTCGATGAAGCATTGCAACAGCAACTCGTCCGGCGTACCCGAGCGACCGACAAGCTCGACGCGATTGGCGGCGACAGCCAAGTTGCCCGCATCGATGCCGAGCGCCGCACCGTGCTTCTCGAAATCGAGGAGAAGGCTGCCCGTTATATCGAATTGAAGCTCGGTGTCATGTCGGCGGCAAGCGCGCTCCGGGTCTACCGCGAACGCCACCGCTCTGGAATGATGAGCCAGGCCTCCGACGCGTTCGCGCTGATCACGCGCGGCCAGTACACAGGCTTGACGACCCAGCCGGTAAAGGGCGGTGAGGTCCTCATCGCCACGCAGCGGGATGGTCAATCGAAGGTCGCAGACGCTTTGTCGAAAGGCGCGCGTTTTCAGCTCTACCTGGCTCTGCGCCTCGCCGGATATTACGAGTTTGCCAAGCTCAGGCCGTCCGTTCCGTTCATCGCCGACGACATCATGGAAACCTTTGACCATCTCCGGTCGGAGGAAGTTTTCCGACTGTTCAGTGAGATGGCTAATGTGGGCCAGGTGATCTACCTCACCCATCATAAACACCTGTGTGAGATTGCGAAGTCGGTTGTCCCTACCGTGGTCATCCACGAGCTCCGGTAATTCAGACGCATTGTTGCTGGCGCACATTCTCGAAAAAATGGAATCGCCAATGACCGCTTTGCGCCACATGTCGGCCTAGAGATCAGTTTGGTCTAGGCTGAAAGGAGACGGCGACAACCGGTGACCGTAATTGCGCCGGAACGGACGGCTAGAACAGCGGCCCGCCGAAACGCGCGCCGGTGGGCTTCCTGGCTTATTGTTTGATACTGGGGGAAGGCGGCTTCATCATCACGCGCAACTGCATCTTGTCGATAGTTGCGACGATGGCAGCCGCCAGCGCTTCCGCCTCATGGATCAACTCCGGCCCGTAAAGGCCGTTCACCGCTTCTTCGCTCGGCAGCACACCGGGCGGGCAGTGTTCCTCGATCGTGCGCCGGATCAGCATCAGGGCTGTCCGGCATTCGTCGGCGTCGACCTTCATAACCTTCAAACATGCAATTCGTCTAAAATGTTCCGGAACGATTTTAGCGCAGCCTCGGGCATGGCCCCTGGCGGCGGGCTCCAGGACGCGCGGCAAGAGTTGGCGGCGTAGTCAGCTGGCAAGCTCGTCGCCGACGCCAGGGCGCTTGGCATCAAGCGGGCGAGATCGATGAACAGGTCGCTAGGTGGCAAGGCGCGTTCATGGGCGATCCAAAATGGTTGACATACAACGGACATGGCCCGGTGACTTTGGTCGGCGGGTTTTTCGTTGGCCTGCCGGCAGATGTGGGAGCACCTTACGTCAAGAGCTTGAAATAGGCCTCCGGTGTTGGGGGCCCACAGACTGGTCGGCCGGCCGATTGTGCGCCTTGCTCTGACGAGGCCATTGCGGCGATAGCGACACCGCTCGACGAACGCACGATCGAAGCATTGCCTCTGATCCCGCTTGCTGCGTTCGCGATACTGATGGTGAACCCCATGTCGACCGGGGTAGCGCTGACGGAACCTTTGTGGAGTTGAGCCCTTCTCTACTGAACGGTGGAGATACTAATGGCGAATCTCGGAAAATTGGCGCTCGCGATGCTCGGCGTTCTAGCCTACCAGAATCGCGACAAAATCGGCGAGATGATCCGTGGTGCGGGCGATCGTAATCCAAACGACCCGCAAGGCGGGCTTCTGGATCAGTTTTCCAAAGGCGTCTCGGGGACGGCGCTTCGAGACATCCTTGATCGGTTTAGAGGTGTGGGGGCAGGATCAAAGGTCGACTCGTGGGTAGGCACTGGGCCCAACCAGCCAATCAAGCCTAATGACGTGGAAGCGGCAATCGATGAAGACACACTGACATCGCTGTCGATGCAAACTGGACTTCCGCGCGAGGAACTCATCAGCAGGATCACCCGGGATCTGCCCGAGGCGATCAACAAGATGACGCCAAATGGTGAACTCCCACCCGAGCCCAAGCAAAGCTCCTATGCGATAACCCTACTCGACGACGTGCCCCCGAGTAGAACCGGGCAAAACGATGTCTAGAGTAACGACCATGCCCCGAGGAGACCCGCTGCCTCGTACGGGCTCGGCAGATGATCTAACTGGGCAGGGCTATCATGGCACCAAGGCGACAAACGTAGTTGCCGAATTGGATTTGCTGGCTGCCTTACTCGATTCCCGCTGGCGCATTCCGGGGACATCCATTCGCTTCGGATTGGATGCCCTGGTGGGTCTGGTGCCTGTCCTGGGAGATGCGGCGACAGGCATCGTTTCGGTTTACATCGTGTTGCGAGCCCGTAGCTGCGGTGCTCGAAAGACGTTGGTGGCCAGAATGTTAGGGAACGTACTGCTTGATACCATTGTAGGAAGCGTCCCTATTCTGGGCTCTTTCTTCGACGTGTACTTTAAGGCCAACGATCGCAATATCAGACTGCTTCGTCGCCACCTCCAACGTTAAGCGCGACTTGGTGCCCGGCGGCCCGACCTGATTGCGGCCCAGTGTTCACCCAGGGAACCTTATTGGTTTAAGGCACGTTTTCTCGCCGAACCAATTTCGGTTCGAAGGAGAAGGGGAAAATATGGAAAATCCAGGTGTCGGTTGGATCGCGGCTGTCGTCATCGGCGGTATCGCCGGATGGCTCGCCGAGATGTTCATGAAAAGCAATATGGGCGTGCTCATGAACATCATTCTGGGAATCGTCGGCGCTATCGTCGCCAACATCCTTCTTGGGTTGCTGGGTGTATCCTTGGCCGGCTGGCTTGGCTATCTTGTCTCCGGTTTCATCGGCGCATGTATTCTGATCGCCGTGGCCCGAATGATCAAGCGCTGAACCAGCAATCGATCTTGCGTGCAGTCTGACCTATGATTGACGCGTGGTCCGTTAGGATCACGCGTGTTTTTCCCACCATCTGGCGATGTTATTCTACTTTGCCAGGGCACCCGGGCGCCAGGACGCGGACAACATGAGAAAGGCACGGAACCTTTCGCGTTGCCGGCTCTTTCACTCAAAGCCAATTCGGGCAAGGAGCATTTTTTAATGAAAACTCTAGCCGATATTTTCGAGCATACGCTGCAGGACATGTATTATGCTGAGAACGCGATTACCAAGGCGTTGCCCAGGGTGGCTGCGGCCGTCAAGGATATCAAGCTAAAGAAGGCAGCCGAGGACCATCTGGAGGAGACGAAGGCGCAGATCAAGAAGCTCGAACAGGTGTTCAAGTCGCTAGGCATGAAGGCGTCTGGCGAGAAGTGCGACGCGATTGAGGGCCTCATCAAGGAAGCCGACGGGCTGATCGAGAAGGCCTCCGGAACGGCCCTCGATTCCGGCCTGCTGGCCGCCTGCCAGGCAGTCGAGCACTATGAGATCTCTCGGTATGGCTCGCTGCGGGAATGGGCAAAGGATCTTGGGCATGACGAGGCGCACAAGTTGCTCAGCGAGATCCTCGACCAGGAAAAAGCCACCAACAACAAGCTGACTAACCTAGCGGTCACTTCTATCAACCGGACAAGTTGATCACGGTCCTTCCTGCTGTCCTACCGCCTCCAGGCAATCGGGCAGGCCAGCCCGGTCTGCGAGGCAGGCGTTAACGGCATTGCTTTGATTGAAGAATGGATGATGCCGAATAGTAGCGCCGCGGAATGACATGTCATCAGATCGGGGACCGAGTACCTTCACCATCTGGCGATCAGCTTGCGATTCGGGATGATCTCAAATAGGGCGTCGATTGATCGACGTTTTCGGCTGATCGAAATGCCGCTTTGAGCCGCCTCGGCCTGGAGATCGGCGGTGGGAATGTCCTCAAGGAGCACGGCCTCGACGATCACCCCCTTCGACTTTGGGGTGCCTCGAAGCTGGTCAGCATCGATTCCGGGACGAACGGCCCTGTAGAGAAGCCCCGGATCAGGTTTGTCTTTTCGCACTGGCTTTAAGTTTGGCCTAGGGACGCGGGCGAGGCGGTTGGATTAAGACCGCTGGAAGCCCAATCTTCGGACTTTCGCGCGCGTCTTCAAAAACAATCCCGTGAAAATCGGACGCGGTGCGGGCTATCGCGCGCGTCCAATTCGCAAGGCTCGATTAAGGCTCCTGAGCGCACCCTCAAAGCCCGCATGTCTCAATGGCTCCTAAGCACGCGAATGTTCAGGGCTGGCGTTGGGTCAGCTAAAGGCGGGCAGCAGCGGCCATCCAGGATCTCCTGAAGTTCGCCAGTCGCCTGGCCTAAGATCTATCCTTACTTGACGTTCGCCGATATCCAGGACAAGCGCCTTGGCCTCATGTTCGGCAATGCCTTGAATTTGCCCCAGAGCCGCGATCGCCTGGCTCGAATGCGCCAGGTCGCCGAGGTCGATGTCGCATTGCGTGCGCTCTCCTTCACGTGAAGGGAACCGCAATGCTTCCCGGCAGTTAATATGAGTGGATGGAGCCGATTGGCAGCCTGTTGAGGCAAAGGCATCATGCGCGAAAATCAATCAGACGTCTTCGATCTGTTTTCGGAGATTTATTCCAACGCGGCCCAGGAAGAGATCAGCCTCCAGCAGTATCTGTTAGCCTGCCGCGAGGACAAGGCCATGTATGCGTCGGCCCCGGAGCGCATGGTCGAGGCGATCGGCGAGCCAAACCTGGTCGATACCAGCAAGGACGAGCGGCTCGGCCGCATTTTCTCCAACCGCACGGTCAAAGTTTATCCTTCCTTTTCTGACTTCTACGGAATGGAATACACGATAGAGCGCATTGCCGGATATTTCCGCTACGCCGCGCAAGGCCTCGAGGAGCGCAAGCAGATACTCTATCTCCTAGGCCCGGTCGGCGGCGGCAAATCTTCGCTCGCCGAGCGGTTGAAGAAGCTAATGGAGCAGCGCCCGATCTACACGCTCAAGGTCGGCAACCAGATCAGCCCGGTCTTTGAATCGCCGCTCGGCCTTTTCGATCCCGACCGCATGGGCGATCTGTTGGAAGACAAATACGGCATAGCTCGCCGCCGCCTGAGCGGACTGATTTCGCCCTGGGCGGCCAAGCGCCTGGACGAACTGTCCGGCGACATCTCCAAATTCAGCGTCGTCAAGCTGTTGCCGTCAAGGCTGCGCCAGATTTCCATAGCCAAGACGGAGCCCGGCGACGAGAACAATCAGGACGTCTCGGCCCTGGTCGGCAAGGTCGACATCAGGCAGTTGGAGAACTTCAGCCAATCGGATCCGGATGCCTATTCCTACAGCGGCGGCCTGAACCGGACGACGCAGGGCCTGCTCGAATTTGTCGAGATGTTCAAAGCGCCGATCAAGGTGCTGCACCCGCTGCTGACGGCAACCCAGGAAGGCAGCTACAATGGCACCGAGAATTTCGGCGCCTTCCCCTACCAGGGCATCGTCGTTGCCCATTCCAACGAATCGGAATGGCAGCAATTCAAGAACAACAAGAACAACGAGGCATTCCTCGACCGCATTCTCGTGGTCAAGGTTCCCTATTGCGTTCGCGTCACCGAAGAAAGGCAGATCTACGAGAAGCTGCTGCGCGAAAGCGAACTGGCGAACAGCCCCTGCGCGCCCGAGGTTCTGGACATTCTCAGCCGCTTCACCGTCTCGACCCGGCTTGCCGCGCACGAAAATTCGCCGCTCTACACCAAGATGCGCGCCTATGACGGCGAGAACCTCAAGGAGATCGACCCGAAGGCTAAGTCGGTGCAGGAATATCGCGATGCTGCGGGCGTCGATGAAGGCATGACCGGCGTCAGCACGCGCTTCGCCTTCAAGATTCTGTCTCAGAGCTTCAACTACGACACCAAGGAGGTCGCCGCCGATCCCGTGCACCTGATGTACATCCTCGAGGAGGCGATCAAGCGCGAGCAATTCCCGAAGGAGACGGAAGCCGCCTATCTCGAGTTCATCAAATCGGAGCTTGCAACGCGCTATGCCGAGTTCATTGGTCACGAGATTCAGAAAGCCTATCTGGAATCCTACAGCGAATACGGTCAGAACCTTTTTGACCGCTACATCGCCTACGCCGATGCTTGGATCGAAGATCAGGACTACAAGGATCCCGATACGGGACAGATCCTCAATCGCGAGGTCCTGGACAAGGAACTGTCGCAGGTCGAGAAGCCCGCCGGCATCGCCAATCCCAAGGACTTCCGCAACGAAGTGGTCAAGTTCACCTTGCGCGCCCGCGCGCGCAACAATGGCCGCAACCCGTCCTGGACGAGTTATGAAAAGCTTCGCGAGGTCATCGAAAAGCGCATGTTCGGCCAAGTCGAGGACCTTCTGCCGGTGATCAGCTTCGGCTCGAAGCAAGACAGCGTCACGGAGAAGCGACACAACGAATTCGTGCAGCGGATGGTGGAGCGCGGCTATACCCAGCGGCAGGTCCGCCGGCTGGTCGACTGGTACATGCGCGTGAACAAGGCGGGTTGAGTGACGCCCGAACGGTGCCATGCCGATCTTCATCGACCGCCGCCTGAATCCGAAGGACAAGAGTCTTGGCAATCGCCAGCGCTTTCTCAGACGAGCGCGCGAAGAGCTCAAGCGCAGCATCCGCGACAAGGTCCGCACCGGCAGCATCGCCGAACTCGACCGTGAGCATGCGGTGCCAATCCCTCGCAAAGGCACCGGCGAACCGACCTTCGGCGACGACAGGGAAAGCGGCAGGCGTCACCACATCCTGCCCGGCAACCGGACATTCAGCTCTGGTGATATTATCCCCAAGCCGGGCGGCGGCCGCGGAGGCGGGGGCTACGGATCGGGCTCGGGAACCGCCGCATCCGAAGACGACTTTCGTTTCGTGCTGTCGCGCGAGGAAGTGCTCGACCTTTTCTTCGAGGATCTCGAGCTTCCCGATCTGGTCAAGCTCAACCTCAAGCAGGTACTGAGCGTCAAGCCGCGACGGGCAGGTTTCACGTCAGGCGGGGCGCCGACCAACATAAATGTCGGACGCACGATGCGAAACAGCCACGGGCGGCGCATCGCGCTCAGGCGCCCCAAGCAGGCGGAGCTGGACGCAATCGCCCACCAGATTGCCGAGCTGGAAGCTCAGCCGGCAAGCGCCCCAGCGCGCGAAAGGATCGCCGCCTTGCGCGAGGCGCTTGACCGGCTCGAGCGCCGGCGCAAGCGAATTGCCTATGTCGATCCGGTGGACATCCGTTTCAATCGCTTCGATCCCCAGCCTTTGCCCAATGCGAACGCCGTCATGTTCTGCCTGATGGACGTCTCGGGATCGATGGGAGAGCGCGAGAAGGATCTGGCCAAACGCTTCTTTGTGCTACTGCACCTTTTCCTGACACGGCGCTATGAACGCATCGACATTGTCTTCATTCGTCACACCCATTTGGCCAAGGAAGTGGACGAACATACCTTCTTCTACCGCACGGAAAGCGGCGGCACCGTCGTCTCCACCGCCCTTGAGGAAATGCACCGCATCATCGAGCAGCGCTATCCGGTGTCCGAATGGAACATCTATGCCGCCCAGGCCTCCGATGGCGACAACTTCGCCGGCGACTCCGAGCGTTGCATAGAGCTGCTCGACCGCAAGCTCATGCGGCTTTGCCAATATTTCGCCTATGTGGAAATCATCGACGAACGGGAAAGCCACATTTTCGGCGCGACCGAGAACGGGACATCGCTTTGGCGCGCCTATAACGCCATCGACGGCAAATGGCCAAACTTCCAGATGAGGCGCATTGCCGCCCCGGCCGACATTTATCCGGTTTTCCGCCAGCTGTTCGCCAGGCAGCCTGGTCTACGCAAGAGCGCGTGAGGGACTTCGGCAATGGTCAGTGAGGCGTGCACGTCCGAACTGCTGTTTTCCGGGTCGGACTGGAATTTTGCGAAACTGTCGCGAGTGTACGAGGAGATCGAGGCGCTCGGCCTCGAAGAGCTTGGTCTCGACATCTATCCTGTGCAGATGGAGGTCATCTCTTCTGAACAGATGCTCGACGCCTATTCATCTCTGGGCATGCCGTTGATGTATCGGCATTGGTCGTTCGGCAAACGTTTCCTCTACGACGAACTTCTCTACCGCAAGGGCGCTCGCGGCTTGGCCTACGAAATGGTCATCAATTCCAATCCATGCATCGTCTACTTGATGGAAGAGAACACCATGGCCCTGCAAGCCCTGGTGACCGCGCACGCAGCATTGGGCCACAATCATTTCTTCAAGAACAATCATCTCTTCCGCCAATGGACGGATGCCGGCGGCATCCTCAGCTATCTGGATTTTGCCAAGAGCTACATAGCGCGATGTGAGGAACGGCATGGCCTGACCCCTGTGGAGGCGATCCTGGATTCCGCCCACGCGCTGATGGAGCAAGGCGTCTTCCGTTACCGGCGGCCGCCGAAGCTGTCATCGGAACAGCAGCGCGAGGGGCTGCACGAACGCCTCGAATACGAGGAGCGTTCATTCAACGATCTCTGGAGAACGCTGCCGCCCTCGCCGGGAAAGAGCAAGCAGGACGCCACCGACCAAATCCTTGCAGAGCGGAAGAAGTCGCTCAAACTTCCGGAGGAAAACCTGCTCTATTTCCTCGAGAAGAACAGCCTCGTCCTTGAGCCTTGGCAGCGCGAAATCATCCGGATCGTGCGGATCATTGCGCAGTATTTTTATCCGCAGCGGCAAACCCAGGTGATGAACGAAGGCTGCGCCACTTTCGTGCATTACACGCTCATGAACACGCTTTTCGACCGTTGCCGCATCAGCGAGGGCGCCATGCTTGAGATGCTGCGCAACCACACGAACGTGATCTTCCAGCCGGCCTATGACGACCCCTGCTATTCCGGCATCAATCCCTATGCGCTTGGTCTGGACATGATGCAGGATATCCGGCGCATCTCCACCGCGCCGACTGCAGAGGACCGAGACTGGTTCCCAGACATAGCCGGCCGCGGCGACTGGCGCGATACCTTGCTCGATGCCTGGGCCAACCATCGCGACGAATCCTTCGTCCGCCAATATCTGAGCCCGGCTCTGATCCGGAAGTGGCGGCTATTCATGCTGGCCGACAACGCCGACGAGCCGCACTACGAAGTCGCGTCGATCCACAACGAGCGTGGCTATGCCAAGATAAGGTCAGCGCTTGCTCAAAGATACGACGTTGGAGCGAGCCGGCCCGACATCCAGGTGATTGACGTCGATCTCCTGGGCGATCGGCGTCTGAGGCTTCAGCACACGGTGAAGAATGGTCTCATGCTCGAGGGCGGAAGCCGCGACGCGACCTTGCGCCATATCCGAAACCTTTGGGGCTACGAGGTCAGCATGGTGGCAGTGGATGCTGAAACCGGTGCGATGCTCGGCGAACGCTCGACAAAGGAAGTTTGAGATCGCAGCCCTCCACTTGTGAGCGGAGCGTTTTTGCGTTGCGACCAAAGAAACAGTCCATAAATGAGGCCACAACGATTGCCCGCGCTGGAGCCGGTCAAGCCTGTGCTTCCGGCTCCAGTGGCTCATGCCGGCCCTCATACTGCCGAGTTCCGCCGATTTAGCGTGTCGCGGTCGATAACCCAGACGCCACGCGCTCCCTTGCGCTTGAGAAAACAACGAAAGCGAATACCAGCACGGCGGCAGCCACGATCAGTGAACCTACGGCGACGACGGGCTCGATTGCCGTATAGCCTTGGTGAAGCATCAGATACAGAGCTGGCAGCATTACCACCAATCCGACGTTGTAGAGGCCGTAGTGGATCATGGCGGTTCTCCGCGCTGCCTTTGCCGGATTAAGAGCGTAGTAGCCGCCAAAGATTGCGCTTGTGACCCATCCGAGCAGATTGATGTGTGCGTGCGCAGGAAATGCACCGTGGTCGCCCGAAATTGCCATCTGCAAGCCGGCGCCGATCCCCAGAATGAGCCATACGATAGCTGTTTTAAAGAAAAGATCTGAAACCTTGGGCATGACACTTCCTCCCAGAATGCCGATTTCAACAAGCTGATATTAGGTGTTACTGAAAAAGCAATGCAATCGAAATCCAAGCCCCTTCCACAAAACCACGAAGGCCGGAAACTGGTATGAGTGCCACCCGAGATGGTCGAATTCACCTGACCGCGGTCATCTACGAAGCAGCGCTCGGGTGAGTACAGGCCGGCGAGCCTTGCCGGCACCTGACAGAGCACACGCAACCCAAGGCTGCCAAGAGGCGCCACGAAACGTGGGACGTATGGACAGCGGCAAATGAAAAAGGCGCTAGGAAGCTGGCAAAGGCCAGGATGAAAAGCCCGGCGCGGGGGAGGGCCGGGCTTTTCGTCGAGCGTCGCACTACTCAAAACTGGCCTGCGAAGTCGTACAAACTATATTAGAATTTATGAATAATAAGTTTCCGAGTTTCTGCGTCGGCAGCACCCGGCGCTTCGTTTAGGATTCCTGCAAAATCAGCATTCCAACGCGTCGCGCGCGCGCAGCAGCTCAACCATCATTGTTCCGGCCGCACCCGAGTTGGGCGCGGGCCTGGTCAGTCGAAAACGGACCGCGCCCAATTCCGCGTGCGACCGGCCCTACGCATGGCGGAGTCTATCCACTTGCTTCCCGGCCAGACATCTCTCGACGAGAATCCGGAAGAAAACGTGCGGCAAGCTATCTAATACGGGAGGGATCACAGGCTTGAGCGGCCCGGGGTCCCACCCACCCTCGTGCTTGCTCAATGCTGGCCATGCGTGATCGCGCTGAAGCTTGTGACCGATCTGTTGGCGTGGGCTTAGTTGAAGCCAGACGACGTAGGGTTGCCCTCCTTGGCGCACGTCAAATGGCCACACGATTGGCAGCCCGCAATTTGAGAGCGTGCGGAGCAGCATCGATGTCACGGTCTATTCTGTCAGATTTACACCCTTGGCAGCTAAGCTCGCTATGGCGTGGATCAAATTGCGCTAAATGAGCCTGCCATGGTAACCAATCCTGTCGAGGGAGGCGGAGTGCATTGCGAGGTATGATAGCCACCTGCATGACATTCTAAGGATCCGGGGCTGGTTTCGGCCCAACGCTTCCGATTGACACCCGAGCAAACCGCGCCGACGCCCTATCAATACAGAGTGCGCTACGAGAGCGAGCCGAACAATCTGGCGGAGACTATCCGCACTCGGAACCTCTCAGCCGCCGCCGTCTACACCGCTGCTTCCACCCGCTTGGCTAAAGACAACTGTACCGTCAGGTTTGCGAACTTCCACCGCCACGACGCCGTCATCCTGCTGTCGAGCGGCGAAGGACGCCCGGGCATGCTCCCTGGCCTCTTTCTCTGCATCGAAGGGCGTCATTTCAACTACGCCCTGCTTGCCGTACCAAATCACTGTGTAGACCATTGATACAACGCTCCCAGTCCGCCGCACGCCAAACTATGCGCCCAGTCGCTGGGCCCGGTCTATAGCGGGCCGCTGTTCGTTGGGATCCGTTCTGCTCTGACCGAGTCGGGGACGAAGCCCTCGCATCCGATCGCCCGGTCGTTCTCGAGGTCAAAACCGATCAGAAGGGCCGCCACTTCCGCGCACTTCACTTTGAGCAGATCAGGAATCTGACCTAGTCCTCGCCAAGGACGGCGCCGAAGAGATGGGCGGTCATCCGTGGAACCGTCCGACAGGTGCCAAGTTCTATGTTGCCGGGGCAAGACTGAATGGTCGGCGATTGGACGTCGGCCCGTCCACGAACGAGGTCGCGACGCGCCAGTGAAGCGGGGCCGAGCGCGGCCCTCGGCTACGCGAGCGAGGCGGAAATGACATCAAAGACCCGTACGCCAACCATCCGACCATATGAGGGACCCGCTGGCGGCTGGGGGTCGGCAAAATCCGTCGCAGCGATTATCGCGAGAGAGCATGTTCCCTTGCGGGATCCAAAGCTACTTTCGATCCAGAACAAGCCTGAAGGGTATATGTGCGTCAGCTGTGCCTGGGCAAAGCCTGCTCGGCCACATCCGCTTGAGTTCTGCGAGAACGGCGCCAAGGCTACGGCGTGGGAGACGACGTCGCGTCGAGCCGGTCCGGCATTCTTTGCCAACCACACGCTGAGCGAACTGGAGACCTGGTCCGATCATGACCTTGAAGAACAAGGCCGCTTGACGCACCCCATGCGCTGGGATGCGGGGAGCGACAAATACGTTCCGATTGCCTGGTCTGATGCCTTTGATGAGATTGGGAGAGAGTTGCGCTCCCTCGATCCTAATCAGGTTGATCTCTACACATCCGGCCGTGCTTCGCTCGAGACCAGCTACATGTACCAGCTGTTCGCACGCATGTACGGCAGCAACAATCTGCCTGACAGCTCCAACATGTGTCACGAGAGTTCGTCCGTGGCGCTCCCGGAAAGCATCGGTTCATCCGTCGGGACGGCGATCCTGTCCGATTTCGAGAACACCGACTGTATTTTCTACATCGCGCAGAACGTTGGAACCTCGTCGCCTCGGATGCTTCATGATCTCCAGGACGCAGTGAATCGGGGCGTCAAGGTCGTCACCTTCAACCTGCTGCGCGAACGGGGGTTGGAGCGCTTTATCAATCCGCAGTCGCCACAGATGCTGACCGGGAAAGAGACAAAGATCTCGTCGGAATATTATCAGGTGAGGAACGGCGGCGATATCGCGGCACTGTTCGGGGTATGCAAGGCGCTGATTGAAGCTGACGACGCCCTCAAGGCATCAGGCGCAAGCCGCGTGGCGGGGCAGGACGGGAAGCCGAAGGACCAGGACAATGCGGCGATGGTCGCCTTTGCGGCCTCGATGGCCTCGGCAGACAACAAGTACGTGCTCGATCACGATTTTATCCAGGAACACACTACTGGCTTTGAGGAATTTGCTCAGGCCGCGCGAGCCCATCAGTGGGACGAACTCGAACGCGTCTCGGGGCTGAGCCGCGCGGAGATGATGCAGGCTGCTAGCACCTATGCGAACGCCAGCGCCGTGATGATGATTTACGGCATGGGCCTGACGCAGCACCTCATGGGTGTCGAGAACGTTCACATGGTCTGCAACCTGGCGCTGCTGCGCGGGAATATCGGCAAGCCCGGAGCAAATATCTGCGCCGTCCGGGGCCATTCCAACGTGCAGGGCCAGCGCACCGTCGGGATCACCGAAAAACCCGGTCTGGCGCCGCTGGACAAGCTTTCCCAGCTCTACGGCTTTGAGCCGCCGACATGGACCGGCCGCTCGACGGTCGAAACCTGCGAAGCAATAATCAACGGCCAGTGCCGCGCGTTCATCAGCCTGGGCGGGAACTTCCTGAAAGCCATACCTGATACGGCCGCCATGGAAGAGGGATGGCGCAAGATGCATTTGAGTGTTCAGATCGCGACAAAGCTCAATCGCAGCCATGTTCTGCACGGGGAGGTCGCTTATCTGCTGCCGTGCCTGGGCCGCATTGAAGTCGACCAGCAGGCAAGCGGTCCCCAGGCGGTGTCGATTGAAAGTTCCATTGCTCATTTCCATGGCTCTCGCGGCAAGGCAAAACCGGCCAGCTCCGAGCTTCTTTCCGAACCTGCCATCGTTGCTGGCATCGCGAAGGCTACGCTCGGAGAAACGAAGGTTCCGTGGGACGCCTGGGTCGGGAACTATGGGCAGATACGAGACGCCATCGAGCGCACTTACCCAGAGACGTTCAAGGACTTCAACAAGCGGCTTTTTCAACCTGGCGGATTTGCCAGGCCGTTGCCCGCGCGAGAACGCAAGTGGGTGACGAAAACGGGAAAGGCCAACTTCATCACGCCGCACAGATTGTTTCCCGAGTTCTCGACTTCGGGGAGAGCCGACGTCCTGCATCTTTCGACACTGCGATCCAACGACCAGTTCAACACCACGATCTACGGATACAGCGATCGATTTCGTGGCGTTGAAGGCACCCGTCGGGTCGTGTTCATGAACGGCGAGGATATTAGCCGGCTGGGCTTCGTCGATGGCGAGTACATCGATGTGACGACGGCGATCGACGATAGCAACATTCGTAAAGTCACTGGCCTGAGGATCGTGCAGTACAACATTCCTAGGGGATGCTGTGCGGCGTATTACCCCGAGGCAAACCCGCTATTCCCTTTGGCTCACCATGACCCGAAGGCAAAAACACCTTCCTATAAACTTCTGCCTGTGCGCCTTACCCGATCGAGCTTTAATCCCGATGGCTAACCAACTTATGGGCTGAGGGCCCCTTGATAGACACAAGAAACCCACACTGGGCATTCGTGGCGGCGGCGTTTCTGCTGATCGGTGTTGGGGCCTGGTTGGGCTGGATTCGGCAGGCCAGGGAGCTTCGCACGGATCCCCCCGTTGCGGCCGATCTCGATCAATTCCGCCTCATGCCCAATGCGATTAGCGGAACACCGCCACAGAGTTATTTTGCGCAGGGCAAGCTTTATGAAACGGACGCCTATAATCTGAGCCAGGGCAAGCGCCTTTACGCTTGGTTCGGGTGCTCGACATGCCATGGAGATGGGCGCGGCGGTGTCGGCCCCTCCTTCCTTGACGGCTGGTGGCTGTATGGTCCTGAAATGGTCTCCATCGTCGCCTCGGTCCGTGATGGCCGCCCGCATGGCATGCCCGCCTTTCACGACCGCATGACCATCGAGCAGATCTGGCAGCTCGCGGGTTATGTCCAGACGATCGGCTCCTATACGCCGAAGACAGCGGCGCCTAGCCGCAACGATGACAAGCAGACCCGCCCAGCCGAGAACCGCAGCCCTGCGAAGATTCTCTTCGATGAGGGCCCGGTGGGTGTCCATCCAGATCAGGGACCTTCGCCGTGAGAGCCCCTCGCATTGGTGTGTTGTCGACTGGTATTCTGGTGTCAGGCTGCAGTGGTAGCCAGTCTGCGCTTAACCCCTACGGGGCTCCCGCCATTCATGTCGAGCATCTGATCGTCGGGATAGTTGTGCTGTCCGGAGCGATCTGGTTGCTGGTAATGGTCATGCTTGCCCTGGCGCTCAGGCGGGGGCGTCGGGCCGAGGCGGAAGGCCAGACATCGGAAGGTCGGCTCACGATGACGGTCTCGGCCGCAGTCGCGGTGACGGTGGCCACTATCGCCGGCATGACAATTGCCAGCTTCTACACCACCCGCAGCGTCGGCCTCCCGCAAAGTGCTGCCGTGACGATCACCGTGAGAGCACAGCAATGGTGGTGGCAGGTCATCTACACCGGTTCCGACGGCACTTCCACCTTCCAGACCGCCAACGAAATCCATATCCCCGTCGGTCAAGATGTCCGGCTTCAGCTTGAAAGCGCGGACGTCGTCCATTCGTTCTGGGTTCCCAGCCTGGCCGGGAAGCAGGATCTCGTTCCGGGTCGCCCAAACGATTTGCTGCTTCGGGCGGAAAAGCGTGGCGTCTATCGCGGCCAATGCGCCGAATTCTGCGGTCTGCAGCATAGCCATATGGCGGTTATGGTCATTGCGGAGGCTCCGTCCGATTACGCGCGCTGGATCACATCGCAGCGCGCCAATGCGATGATGCCGGCCGATCCCGATGCCGCCTCCGGGCAGGCGACCTTTCTGGCAAAGCCCTGCGCGGCCTGCCATACGATCCGAGGAACGCTAGCCACCGGTACGACGGGACCCGACCTGACGCATATCGGGAGTCGTCAGACAATCGCTGCCGGATTGGTGGAGACCACGCGCGGTTCGCTGGCGGCCTGGATTGCCGATCCGCAGACGCTGAAGCCGGGGAACAATATGCCGATGGTCCCGCTGACGAGCATCGAGCTCCAGAATATCTCCGCCTATATGGACAGTCTCAAATGAGTGCAGCATCGGATCGCGAAGGCGTTCGGGACACCGGGATGGAAGCCGGCGAACTCGATCGTCGACTTGGCGCGACCTGGTCAACGCCCCCTGGCCTTTGGGGCGCCCTATCGACAGTCGATCATAAGATTATCGGCCGCCGCTACATCGTCACGGCGTTTGTCTTCCTGGCGCTTGGCGGAGTGCTGTCTTTGCTGATGCGGCTGCAGCTGGCGCAACCCGAAGCCCGGTTCATCGGGCCCGATCGCTACAACCAGATTTTCACCATGCACGGCTCGAACATGATGTTCCTGTTCGCCGTGCCCGTCATGCAGGCGATGGCCATCTACCTCGTGCCCTTGATGGTGGGGACCCGACACATCGCATTCCCGCGCCTCAACGCGTTCTCCTACTGGATGTACCTTGCCGGCGGCCTGCTGTTGTGGATCGCCTTCGCCGTTGATACCGGTCCGGACGTTGGGTGGTTCGCCTACGTACCGCTGTCGGGGCCCCAATATGCGGCCGGGAAGCGTGCCGACATATGGGCCCAGATGATCACCTTTACCGAGGTTTCCGCTCTCGCCATCGCCGTCGAAATCGTCGTCACCGTATTCAAGCAACGCGCCCCGGGCATGTCGCTGGACAGGATTCCGCTGTTCGTCTGGTCGATGCTGGTCACGTCCTTCCTGGTCATCCTCGCCATGCCGGCGATCATGATCGCCAGCACCAGCCTGATCCTCGATCGGCTCGTGGGGACGCATTTCTTCAACCCTGCCGAAGGCGGTGACGTGCTGCTGTGGCAGCATCTGTTTTGGTTCTTCGGCCACCCTGAGGTCTATATCATCTTCCTGCCGGCGGTGGGCATGGTCTCGAGCATCGTCGCCACATTCACACAGCGGCCGGTGTTCGGTTATCTGGCCATGGTGATGGCCTTGATCGCGACGGGCGTTCTGGCCTTCGGGCTGTGGGTCCATCATATGTTCGTGGCCGGCCTTCCGCGGCTGGGCGAAAGCTTCTTTACCGCCTCAAGCATGGCGATCGCCGTTCCCGCAGGCCTGCAGATCTTCTGCTGGCTGGCGACGATCTGGGCCGGACGGCCAATCTTCAAGGCGCCGTTTTTGTTCGTCATCGGGTTCATCGTCGTCTTCGTCATTGGTGGACTGACCGGCGTGATGGTGGCGTCGGTTCCGTTCGATACCCAGGTTCACGACACCTATTTCGTCGTCGCGCATTTCCACTACGTCCTGGTCGGTGGCGCCGTGTTCCCCTTGCTGGGCGCGGTCTATTACTGGTTTCCGAAACTGACGGGCCGAATGATGAGCGAGTCGCTTGGCCGCTGGTCGTTTGGGCTCATCTTCTCGGGTTTCAATCTGACTTTCTTCCCAATGCACATTCTCGGCCTGCAAGGCATGCCGCGGCGCATCTACACCTATCAGCCGGAGATGCCGTGGGCCGGCCTGAACATGTTCATCAGTCTCAGCGGGATCATTCTGGCCGCCGGTTTCCTGCTGTTCTTCATCGACGCCATACGCAGCGCCAGATCAGGTCCCATCGCACCAGCCAATCCGTGGGGCGCCTCGACGCTGGAGTGGGCGACCTCTTCGCCACCGCCGTCCTATAATTTTGCGCGGCTCCCGGTGGTCGAAAGCCTAGAGCCCTTGTCGGACAGAGCGGATCCACTTGGATTCGTCGAGGGTCTGCACACGGACCGACGCGAAGTGCTTATCACCAGTGTCGTGGAAGCGCGTGCGGAAGCGCGTGAATCATCTGTCGGGAATTCGATTTGGCCGCTCCTGGCGGCGCTCGCTACGTCAGCAATGCTGATTTGGTCGATCTTTACCCCATGGGCCGTGGTCTGGGGCTCCATACCGATTGCAATAGCACTCATTGGCTGGTTCTGGCCAAAGGGCGACCCGGAGGACGAGTCATGAAGCATGGTGTCGTTCTTGACGTGGCAAAGCTTCCCGCGCATGGCCTTGGCACCGCCAGCCTGTCTTGGTGGGGAACGCTCGCCTTCATGCTCATCGAAGGCACCGGTTTTGTCCTCTCGATCGTGATTTATCTCTATCTGATGAGCCTGGCACCGCGGTGGCCGCTCGATACGGCCCCGCCTGATCTGCTTGCAGGAACGACCCTGACAGTCGTTCTGCTTGTAAGCCTCATACCAAATGTCTTTGTCACGCGCTGGGCGCGCACCCAAGACTTACGGAAAGTCCGAATTGGCCTCATTGTCATGTCGCTGTTAGGCGTCTTGCCGCTCATCCTACGTGTTTTCGAGTTTCCCGCCATGCACATCAAGTGGGATCAAAACGCCTATGGATCGATTGTATGGGTGATGCTCGGCCTCCATACGACACACATCCTGACCGACCTGGGTGAGACTGTCGTGCTGGCGAGCCTGATGTTCACGCGCCATGGCGACAATGCACGGCGGTTTGGCGATGTGGACGACAATGCGATGTACTGGAACTTTGTGGTGCTGACGTGGTTGCCGATGTACGTCTGCCTTTATTGGGTTCCACGAGTTTGACCAGACGCTGGCTGCGATACATGGGGTTGGTCGTGCCGCCTGTCGCTTGGGCGGTCACCACCCAACTTGGACAAATCACGCCCTACATGGATTGCCGTCAGAATTTTCCGTGGACGGTTGCTTTTTGTGCGGCGCTTCTAGCAGCCTCCATCGCTGGTGTCGTCGCATCACGCACGAGCTCCGCCGGATTGGCGAGATCCGAGCGATTTATCACCGACGCGGGTTTCCTGATCGCGCTGGCATTTGTGCTGGCGTTGTCGTTGCAGGGGGCGGCTACGATGCTGCTGGATCCGTGCCAACGCTGATCCGCACGCTTGTCTTCTTGATCATCGCCAGCCCGGCTATGGCGCATGGGAACGAGGCGCACGGTTCGACTTACCCTTGGACATTTGACCCGTGGATCGTCGTGCCGCTAGCTGTGATTGTCATACTGTTCATCGTGGGCGTCATAAGGTTGACCTGGCGGCTCACGAGACCGGGCATGATGACGATCCGCGTCCTGCCGTACTGCGGCGGCATGCTGGCATTGGCAGGGGCGCTGCTTTCGCCGCTTCATTGGCTTGGCGAACACCTCTTTGCCTTCCATATGATCGAGCACGAGATTGTCATGGCCGTGTCGGCCCCCTTGATCGTGCTGGCGCGGCCGGCGGGTATCCTGCTTTGGGGATTGCCCGGAAAAACGCGTCACGCCGCTGGCTCGGTGATGCGTATGGCCGTTGTCCGCAGGGCATGGGACTGGTGGACTGGCGCCACCAACGCGACCATCATTCACGGCGGCGCCATCTGGGTATGGCACGTGCCCGTCCTGTTCGACGCCGCCGTGACCGACACCTCCCTCCACCGCCTCCAGCATCTGAGCTTTTTCGCCACGGCGATACTGTTTTGGTGGGCAATGGTCTGGCGAAGTGATTATGGCGCCTCGGCATGGCATTTGTTCCTGACCCTGATCCACACCAGCATCCTGGGCGTCTTGTTGGCCCTTGCCCCGCGCGTGCTCTATGTCGCGCAGACCCAAACCGCGACGGACTGGGGACTAACGCCGCTGGAGGACCAGCAATTGGCGGGCATGATCATGTGGGTGCCCGCAGGCGCGGTCTATGCGGCCGCGGCAATGACCATGCTGGCGCTCTGGATCCGGCACTCGGGCGGAAGAAAGACGCAAAATGTCTAGCTCGGTGGTCTCTGGTCCCGGTCGAGCAGCCTTAATGGCCGGCCTTCTCGTGGCCTCAGCTGCGTTCGTCACGGCCAACATCGCGCGTGACAATCATACCCGAGCCGCGACCGCGAAAACGATGACCGGTGGCGATCCCGACCGCGCACCGGCAATCTTTCGGCGCTACGGTTGTTCCGGATGTCACGCGATTTCCGGAATCCCGGGGGCCGACGGCCAGACCGGCGGTCCGCTCACCGGATTATCAAAGCGCGTCTACATTGCCGGCGTGTTGGAAAACCGTTCCGACAACCTTGTCGCCTGGATCGTTTCGCCGAGTAGCTTTTCCCCCCGGACGGCGATGCCGTCCACCGGTATCTCCGAACAGGAAGCACGAGACCTTGCAGCCTATCTCTATGCGCAATGATCTACGGACCAGGCGTTGCAATCGCAGGAAGCGCCTTGACGTAGCGCGCGATCGCCTGGCGGTCGCTATCAGGCAGCATCGCAGCGTTCGTTACCACATCGGCCATGGATGATCCCACGCGTCCGTGATTTGGCGTCTCGCCCGTCTTTAGCATCGTTGCGATGTCCGCCTCGTCCCAGCTGCGCAATCTCTGCTGAGTTATGTTGGGCACGAACCCCGTCCCCTGCGGATCGACGCCACCTGCGAAAAGGGTGCCGGACTTGATCGCTCCGAACGCGTTGCGGCTCGAGTGGCACTCTGCGCAGTGCGATACCGTTTCAACAAGATAGGCCCCGCGATCACGCGTTGATTTTCCGCCGGTGTCTGCGGCGGATTGCCCTTGCCGAAAGAACAGAAGTTTCCAGAACCCGATTGACCGGCGGACCATAAACAGAATTTTGGGATCGTGGGGCGGCGGCCGGCCCGAGACCGCCGGAAGCGTACTCAGGTAAGCATACAAATCCTTTATGTCCGCAACCGTCATTCCCGTAAAGCTCGTATAGGGAAAGGAGGGATAGTAATGCTCGCCGCTTGGCGAGACGCCCCCGACAAGTGCATTCGCCAAGTCGGTCGCGGTCCATCTCCCTATACCGTCGACCGGATCTGGAGAAATGTTTGGCGGCCGGAAGGTGCCGAATGGCGAGCCAAGTGCCATCCCGCCGCCGAGCTTCAGCCGGTCCGATTGCCCCGGTGTCGCATGACACGAAGCGCAATCGCCTGCCGCGAAAACGAGCTTGCCAAGCGAGGCGTCGCCTGTGCCTTGAAACTGCGGGTCGTCTTGAGAAAAAGGAGGGCGGACTTTCGATAGATACCACGCAGCCACGGCAAGCGCGGCCCCTGCAAGCAGTAAGGCAATAAAAGCGCCTTTACGTGAACCGCCCAGCATGATGCTCCCACGTCCGGGTCTTGATTGCACGGCACTTTCCCCGTGACCGCGGAAAGTCCTGTGTCCCCCAAACAGATGAATCTGATGACTGCGCGCAGATCCAAACGTGGGTTTGAGGCTTTAGTTCCTCTCGCGCCGGTGCTGAATCAAAGGTGGTCGTCAGAGGTCCGTTGACCGCCGAAATGGATAACGGTCCCGAATCCAGTCATTAAAAAAGCGGCCTTTCGCGAAGGCGCTTCGGAATGCGGCGTAGACCTCGAAGGGAACTCCCTCATAGTCATAGCGCTTGCCGCTCGCGACAAACCAGACGGAGAGAACTTCGCTCTCGGAATCGTATTCACTCTTGCGGATCGACGTCGAAGGCATGGCGTCGACCTGGACGAGCGCCATTGGCATGTAGCGGATGATGACTTTATCCTGCCGGAATCTTCGTTCGAGTGCCGCACGGCGCTCGAGCCAATCCGCCAGATCGACTTCCTCCGTCATCACCTCGAAGATAACGATCTCGTCGCTGTCGGATTGCGCGCCTTGCCGCCACAGACCCTCCGCAGGAGCCTGAAGATAGGCCGTGACGCCTTCAAATCGGCTCGCCAGTTCCTCCTTGACCCGATCGAAATCTTTCCGCGCGAAAGGCTGGCCGGCCTTATCGGTGAGGGGGAGGAGGATTTGGAAAAGGTGCATGCTCCATACTCGCTGACCGGGGTTAACGATAGCGAGCCTACCGCGTTCCCTTTTGTTGAAGGTCTGCTACCCCTGGCCCTGCCCAGTCCGCGCGCGTTCGTCGAATGGGTCGACGCCTTCTCGACCTTATGCGCGCCCAGCCACGGTGCTGCCAACGGACTCCGCGTTGGCAGCCGCAGCGGCTGGCAATGAAAGCGCCGGCGATGAGGGAGAGTGCACCGATAAGACAAACGGTTGCGTCGGAGTTGGTGCCGCGTCGAGTACGGCAGTGCCGTTGCGTCCGCCTAGCACCGGCCCGTAAGTGCGTGGCGAATGAGTGCCCCAGCGCCGGTTTCAATGAGATGGCGCTGCACCCCAACCGTCGGGCCGGGCAAGCGCCTCAATGAGCTCCGCAAAACGCCATCGGCTCGACCGGCAGCGGCGCGTCAGGGGACGAGACGGCGACGAAGAAGCAGATCAGCCAGGATACGGGTCGGCAGCGCAACGCTGCCTGAGTTTCGCACGGACCTCAAAGCTGCGATTTGCCTCCCGAGCGTCCGGGAGGCACGATTGCGGAGAAACGGAGATGACAGGCTTTATTAACTTTCCAGACACGGGCTGTCGGGACGCTCCGACACTCCAGCGGCCCGATGAAATCCTCAACGATCCGGCAATGAGCCGTGCGGAGAAGCGGGCGCTGCTGGGGTCGTGGGCATCCGAAGCGCGCGGTTCGTGGCCGGCCATCGATGCGTGAGTCGGAAGACGGCTCGCGCTTCGGAGTGGATGAGATTCTCCAAGCGCTCGAGGCGCTGGATGGGCCAACCACCGGCCGGCAGGCACCAGGTCCGTCGCGAAGGCAGGCCGGCGTAGCGGTAGATTGTTTCCCGCATTGGGCTCGCATCACGCGCCATCGCCGGCGCGATGACGATGACGACCCGCCGCCTTGTCCTGCCTTTGCAGCCGTTCCGCCGAGAACTGGCAGTGGCGGGGCCTTTGCTCATCCCGAGCCCGCGCTGGCGTAACGCCAGCGCGGGCGTGCCAATTCGGGGAACATGTCGCCACTCCGAACATTCCTGCTTCTAGGCCGATGTGGTCCGTGCTCCGAGGGCATCGAATGGCGAGCGACAAACTAACAACATACAAGGCCAAGCGCGATTTCAAGAAAACGCAGGAGCCGAGCGGTCAAGGTTCGGTCATGCCATCCAACCGCCGCCGTTTCGTCATTCAGAAACATGACGCGACGCGGTTGCATTACGATCTGCGACTAGAGCTCGGCGGCGTTTTCAAATCCTGGGCCGTGACGCGCGGCCCCTCTCTCGATCCTCATGACAAGAGGCTCGCCGTCGAGGTTGAAGATCATCCGCTCGATTACGGGGACTTCGAAGGCACCATTCCAAAAGGCCAGTATGGCGGCGGCACAGTCATGCTGTGGGACCGCGGCTATTGGGAGCCCGAGGGAAAGATGAGCCCCGAGCAGGCTCTGGCGAATGGCGACTTCAAGTTCACGCTGGAAGGGGAACGGCTGCATGGCGGTTTCGTGCTGGTGCGGATGGCTAACGACCGCGAACGCGACAAGCGCAACAATTGGCTGCTGATCAAACATCGCGACGAATATGCCGTGGAGACAAAAGGCGCTGCAATCCTCGACAAGAATGACACCTCTGTCGCGTCTGGACGAAAGATGGAGGCAATTGCTGCCGGCAGGGGCCGCGGCCCGAAACCCTTCATGCTGAAGGGCGGCAAGGCGGAGGCAGATGCTGTGTGGGACAGTCGTACAGGCCTTGCGGCGCAGGAGCGGAAAACAAACATCCGTGCAAAGAGGAAGAAGCACGGGACTGTCACTGCGGTCGATCTGCCCGACTTCATCGAGCCACAGCTCTGCCAGACGCTGGCGCGGCCGCCCGCTGAACGCGGATGGCTGCACGAGATCAAGTTCGACGGCTATCGCATCCAGATGCGCGTCCTGGGCGGGGAAGCGACCTTGAAAACCCGCAAGGGTCTCGACTGGACGGCCAGGTATCCGGCCATTGCCCGAGCCGCCGGCAAGCTGCCCGATGCGATTATCGACGGCGAGATCTGCGCGCTCGACGAAAACGGCGCCCCGGACTTCGCCGCCCTCCAGGCAGCGCTGGCAGAGGGCAAGACCGATGGGCTTGTCTACTTCGCCTTCGACCTGCTGTTCGAAGGCTTTGAGGATTTGCGTGTCTTGCCACTGAGTAAGCGCAAGGCGCGATTGCATCGGTTTCTGACCGACACGGTTCAGGATGATCGGATTCGCTTCGTTGAGCATTTCGAAACTGGCGGCGAGGCAGTGCTTCGCTCGGCCTGTCGGCTGTCCCTCGAAGGCATCGTGTCGAAGCGCGCCGACGCACCCTACGTTTCCGGCCGCACCGAGACGTGGGCGAAGTCAAAGTGTCGTGCGGGCCATGAGGTCGTCATCGGCGGCTATGCCACAACGAATGGCAAATTCCGGTCGCTTCTGGTGGGCGTCAATCGCGGCGATCACTTCGTCTATGTCGGCCGCGTGGGCACAGGCTATGGCGCAGCCAAGGTCGGGGACCTGCTGCCGAGGTTGAAAGCTGTTGCGACCCGGGAATCACCCTTCGCCGGCATCGGCGCGCCGAAAACAGAACCCGGCGTGATCTGGTTGAAGCCGGAGTTGGTCGCCGAGATCGAGTTCGCCGGCTGGACGTCCGACGGGCTGGTGCGCCAAGCCGCCTTCAAGGGTTTGCGGGAGGACAAACCAGCGCAAGATGTGGGAGCCGACAAGCCTGCCTCGCCGGAGAGGACTGAGGTGCCCCAGCCGGGTGAGCCGACCTCAGCAAAACCTTCCCGCCAAGGCGGAAGGGCCAATGTCATGGGTGTGCTGGTCTCAAACCCGGACAAGCCTCTGTGGCCCGATGCCAATGACGGCACGCCGGTGACCAAGGAAGATCTCGCCCGCTATTACGATGCCGTAGGTCCCTGGCTGATCGAGCACATCCGCGGACGTCCATGCTCAATCATCCGCGCGCCGGATGGTCTCGGCGGCGAGCAGTTCTTTCAGCGACATGCGATGCCGGGAACATCAAATCTTCTCGAATTGGTCAAAGTATTCGGCGACAAGAAGCCTTACCTGCAGATCGACCGTGTGGAGGGCCTCGCCGCCGTCGCCCAGATCGGGGCGCTGGAATTGCATCCCTGGAATTGCGAGCTACAGCAGCCGGAGGTGCCGGGCCGTCTCGTCTTCGATCTTGATCCAGGTCCCGACGTCCCGTTCAAGACGGTTGTCGAGGCGGCCAAGGAAATGCGCGCGCGCCTCGACGATCTTGGGCTCGTCAGCTTCTGCAAGACGACCGGCGGGAAAGGGCTTCACGTCGTCACCCCCTTGGCGGTCGCCAAGCGCAGCAAGCTCACCTGGCCGGAGGCAAAAGGTTTTGCCCATGATGTCTGCCTGCAGATGGCGCGGGACAATCCCGCCCTCTACCTCACCAAGATGGCGAAGAACCAGCGCATCGGCCGCATCTTCCTCGACTATCTGCGCAACGATCGCATGGCTACCGCCGTGGCTCCGCTGTCCCCGCGAGCGAGACCTGGCGCGACCGTCTCCATGCCGCTCACCTGGTCACAAGTCAAAACCGATCTCGATCCGAAGCGTTTCACCTTGCGTACCGTCCCGGCGCTGCTGAAGAAGAGCACGGCGTGGAAAGACTATGGCGAGGGTCATCGCCTGCTCGAACCATCGATCAGGCGCCTGGCGCGATCGATGCGACGGGCGGCCTGACGCGCGCTTTCTAGCGCTTGCCGGGACGATTCTGCGCCTCGACAGACTTACGCAGCGCATCCATGATATTTATGACGTTGTTCGGCGTCGCCTTCGGCTCGGAGGCCTTCGCCTTGGCCGGGCGCTTTATCTTCTTCCGCTTCGCTTCGATGATTTCCACCAGCTTATCCTGCACCGGGTCGGAGACCAGCTTGCTATCCCAATGACGGGTCTGCTTCTTGATGAACTGCTGGATGAGGGGCATCATCTCAGGATCGGTCTTGTCCCCATCGATCCCCTCGAAATAGGCGTCCTCCTCCCTGACCTCGTCGCCATAGCGCAGCGTCCACAGCACAATGCCCTTGCCGCGGGGTTCCAGCATCACCGCGCGCTCGCGTCGCGTGATCACCAACCTGGAGATGCCAACCATGTCTTCCGCCGCCATGGCGTCGCGGATGACCGAGAAAGCTTCCTGGCCAACCGGATCGTTTGGCGAGAGGTAATACGGGGTATCGAGCCATATCCATTCGATGGAATCGCGCGGCGAGAAGACATCGATATCGATCGTCCTGGTGCTGTCGAGGGCGACGCTCTCCAATTCCTCGTCTTCGAGAATGATATACTCGTTCTCACCACGCTGATATCCCTTGACCTCGTCCTCCTCCTGGACCTCCTTGCCCGTGACGGCATCGACGTAGTGGCTGACCACGCGGTTGTTGGTCACGCGGTTGAGCGTATGAAAACGGACCTTTTCGCTCTCCGAAGTCGCCGGCGTCATCTGCACCGGGCAGGTGACCAACGACAGCTTCAGATATCCTTTCCAATAGGGTCGTACGGCCATGATGGTCTCCGATCAGGCCGCGCGTCTGGAACCGGCCGCGCGCTTGGGCTGCTTTCGGTTGCGGTCAGCCTTGGCGGCAACAGCGCGCTTCGGCTTTTGGGTGGGTACCAATCCGGCGCTCTCGCGCAAGGTTTCCAATAGATCGCTGGGCTTCGAAGGCGCGGGCGCCTTTTTCTTGGGCAGCGGCTTGCCTTCCATCTTTGCCTTTACGAGCTCGGCGACCGCTGCATCGTAGCGGTCGCCGAAGGTCTTGGCGTCAAACGAGCCTTTCTTGGTGTTGATGATATGCTTGGCAAGGTCGAGCATTTCACCCTCGATCTTGATCTCCGGAATATCCGCGAAAGCTTCCTTCGCCGAGCGCACCTCGTAGTCGAAGTTCAGCGTGGTGCCGATCAGGCCGTTGCCATGCGGGCGGATCAGCACCGTGCGCAGCCGCCGGAACAGGACGGTCCGGGCCAGCGCCGCGACTTTCGCTTGTCGCATGCCGTCGCGCAGCAGCTTGAATGCGTCGGCGCCCATCCGGTCGGGTGCGAGATAATACGGCTTGTCGAAATAGACGTCGTCAATCTCTACGCAGGGCACGAAGGCGTCGATCTTAAGCGTCTTGTCGCTGTCGGGGACCGCGGCCGCGACTTCCTCGGGTTCGAGGACGACGTAGTCGCCGTTCTCCATCTCGTACCCCTTTACCTGATCATCGCGCTCGACTGGATCGCCAGTCTCGCTGTCGACAAACTCCCGGCGGACGCGGTTGCCAGTAGCGCGGTTGAGCGTGTGGAAGGCGATGCGCTCGGACGACGACGCGGCGGTATAGAGCGCCACCGCGCAGGCAACGTCGCCGAATTTAATGTACCCCTTCCAGTTCGCTCGTGCTGCAACCATGACACTCACACTCCGGCACAACCTGTGCGAGTCATTAAGCTGCTGGCGGCCGATATGGTTCCAGAATCGAAAAGAATCTGGATCCGATGCGTTGACGGCGTTGGATAGGATCGCGAGGCGTCCCCGGCAAGACGCTCGACAAGCGCATGGCGGCGCCTGGTGCGGTCGCGAAGGCGTTTCAGTCCGGCTGATGTTGGCGGGGACGGGGATGAACTGGAGGCCAGGCCGCTGCCTTCAGCAGCGTCCCGATCGCTTGAGCCGAGACAGGTTTGCTGTAGTGGTAGCCTTGCATCTCATCACAGTTGTTCTTGAGCAGGAAGGCCACCTGCTGGTCGGTTTCGACGCCCTCGGCGATAACCCTCATGTTCAGCTTTTGCCCCAACGAAATCACGGCGCTGACAACGGCCTGGTCGTTTTCGTCTTCAGCCACGTTGTCGATGAAGGATTTGTCGATCTTCAGTCGGGCCACCGGAAACGTCTTGAGTGCGCTGAGGCTGGAATAGCCTGTGCCGAAATCATCGATCGAGATCTGGACGCCCAGTTCCTGCAGTTCGTTCATCGTTGCGACCGCAAGCTCAATGTCCTGCATGATGAGGCTTTCAGTCACCTCCAGTTCGAGATATCTAGCCTCCAGCCCACTGTCCCTGAGCGCATTGACCACGCGGCCGACCAGGTTCCTTTCCCTGAATTGCCGTGCCGACACATTTACACAGATAGTCACCCGGGGCAGACCGGCATCCTGCCAAGCCTTGTTCTGTCGACAGGCCTCATGCAAAACCCAGTCGCCGATCGCCACGATCAGACCTGTTTCCTCGGCGGTCGGAATGAACGTCATCGGCGCCACGACGCCTTGGGTGGGGTGGGTCCAGCGGATCAACGCTTCTACCGCGATTACGCGCCTTGACCGGAGATCGATCTGCGGTTGATAGAGAAGGGTGAATTCCGAACGCACCAGAGCGTTTCGCAACTCCCCTTGGAGAACGAATTTTTCATGAGCCCTCGAATTGAATTCGGGAGTGTAGAACTGGAAATTGTCGCGGCCGAATTCCTTCGCCCGATACATGGCCGCGTCGGCATTGGCGAGCAGTGTTTGCGGGTTTGCCCCATCCTTGGGGTAGTTTGCAATGCCGATGCTGGCCGTCGTCCTAAGGCAATGCTCTGCAATATGGATCGGCGCGGCAATCGCTTCCCGGATCGTCTGCAAGGACTCCGAGATGAGATCGACATTCGTAGGCTGGTCGAACAGCACGATGACAAATTCATCGCCGCCAAGCCGCACAACCGTGTCGGTAGCTTTTAGGCACTCCACCATACGGCTGGCGAGTGTCTTCAGGAGTTCGTCTCCGGCATTGTGGCCGAGCGTGTCATTGACGAGCTTGAAATTGTCCAGATCGACAAACACCACCGCGACCCAGCGGTCGTATCGCTGCGCGTACAGGATCGCTTGCGATAGCCGGTCCTCAAGCAAAGCGCGATTGGGAAGTCGTGTCAGGGCATCGTGATTTGCCAGAAAGTGGATCTGATCTTCAGCCAGTTTGCGCTCGATTGCGATCCCGGCGATACGGGTCGTGAACTCAATCAGGCGGGTCTCGGCCTCGACTGGCTCGCGTACCGTCATCGAATACATCGCAAAGACCCCCAAAACGTCACCTTGATGCGAGAGGATCGGGGTGGACCAGCACGAACGATAGCCGTAGGGGGTCACCAGTTCGCGGTAGTCCTCCCAGAGTGGATCCTGCATGATGTCGGTGACGATGACGGGCTCGCGCCGATAAACGGCCGTTCCGCAAGAACCGACCTTGGGTCCGACGGTGATTCCGTCGATGAGAGCGGTATATTCTTTCGCCAGACTTGGCGCCGCGCCATGCCGTAAGTGAGCGCCGTCCTTGTCGAGCAGCAAGACGGAACCGAATATTCCCGTCAATTGGGATTGAACGAGGCGCATGAGATGATCGAGCACCTTCTCGAGCGGCGCGCTCATCGCGATCATTTCCAGGATCCGCGCTTGCTCGTCGCGCAGGACATCCTCTTGCTTGCGCGCCGTGATGTCGTGGGCGATGCCGACCAGACCGATCAGCTCATTCTTGACATTGCGCAACGGCACTTTCGTCGACGAGAGCCATTTTACAGCGCCTGAGGCATCGATGACAAACTCTTCTTCGTCGATCATCGGTCGTCCACTGCTAAGGACGTTCTGCTCGACGAGGCGAAATTTCTGGGCAAGTTCAGGAGCATGCAGGTCGAAATCGGTCAAGCCGATCATGTCACTGGTCTTGTCCCGGCCACTGTCAAGGGCAAGAGCCCTGTTGGCAACGATGAAGCGACTTTCGGTATCCTTGACCCACAGATAGTCAGGTACCCAATCGATCAGCGTTTGCAGCGAGATGCGCTCGTCGGCGATCTGCCGGCTGGCGGCAAGCTCCGTGATGTCCTCATGCGTGGAGACCCACCCGCCGCCGGGCATAGGCTGATGGCAGACCTTGATGGTTCGACCGTCAGAGAGTTTGGCCGTCCAGACCCTCGAAGTGGTGCCCGAATTGACAGACCGGGCCAGCGCCAGATAGGCGTCGGCCGCCATGGATGATGTCCCGGCAGCAAGACGTCGTTCGACAAGTTCACTTAATGTCAGGCCCGGTTGTAGTTGCTCAATACGGTAGATTTCCCCATAGCGACGATTCGACAAGATGAGCCGCTCGTCACTGTCAAAAAAACAAATTCCTTGCGAAATGTTGTTGATCGCCGTCTCGTAACGCAGCGCCTGCGCCTCAAGATCTTTGATTGTGGCCTGAAGCTCCCGCTCCAGAGTTTCATAGGAGCGGGCGGCGAGTTTTGCCAGTGCCACCATACCTGTCGATTCGGACGTCGCGGCTGGGCTCTTGGACAATTTCCTGACCAATCAGTTCCTCCGCCGGTCGTGGTTTGGATCAGTGCGCAAAGATAGATTGGATCGCCCACCAAAGTGGCAAAGATTATGCCTAATGTACTAATCGTGAATGAATCGATGTCGCCTAGAATTAGCTCGCCCACTACTAGTTATTGAGACCTTGAGTCACGATTCGGCAGCGCACAATGAATCCGGTGAAGTGGAGGGCGAGAATCTTGAGCGCACCGCGGGTAAAAGGAGCTCCGATCACGCGGCACCGGCGCCCTTGGGGCGACGAGGCGGAAAACGGCATATGCGGCCGCATTCGACAGGAACGATCGGGCGACTGTTAGCGATCGGGATGCTGAATTCCCACTCCCGCATCGGTGCGTCGATGAGTTTCGCCGCTCCCTTCAGAGAAAGGCCTTGAACGCGGCCGCGAGAGCAGCTGGATTCTCTTCGGCGACGTGGTGCCCGCTCTCAATTCCACAGCCTTCAACATTGTCGGCCCAGTCCTTCCAGATTGCGATCGGATCGCCATAGATCTGCCCTAAATCATCATTGAGCGACCAAAGACAGAGCATTGGACAGCGCACCTTTCGGCCGGCATCTCGATCTTCGCGGTCATGACGATGGTCGATCCTGATTCCTGCGCGATAGTCTTCGACCATGCCATAGATGACGGTGGGGTCATGGATGAGCGTGACCAACTCGTCATAAGCATCGCGTCCCATCTGATCCGGCCGCAAGGCGTCGTACCATGCGAGAGGGTCTGCTAGAATGGCACGTTCGGGTTTCTTGGGCTGCGCGAAAAAGAACCAGTGGTACCAATCGCGGGCAAACGTCCAGTCAGCGCGTTCGAGATGCTCGACGACAGGCAGTCCGTCCATGACGATGAGCTTTCGCACCAGGGCGGGATGGTCCATCGCCATTCTGAATGCGACCAAACTCCCACGATCATGTCCAGCGACGAAGAAGGCGGGATGGCCGAGGCGCTTCATTACCTCCACCAATGCCAAGGCCTTTGCCCGTTTGGACGAGAACCTGCTATCTGCGTCGTCCTTCGGAATGTATGAGCGCCCAAAGCCCGGAAGGTCGGGGCACACGATTGTGAAATCTGGCGCGAGTAGGTCCGCAACTTGCCCCCACGTCATATGTGACCGTGGATGGCCATGGATCAGAAGAAGAGGTGGCCCGGATCCGCCATGCCGAAGTCTTATCGGCCCGCCTTCGGTTTCCATCATCTCGAGCCGGAAATTATCAAACATCCGCCGTCCTCAAAATAGACCGCACATCAGGTTGAGGAACTCTCGAAACCTATATTGGTTCGGCATGGGTTGATCGCGACCACATGCGCGTCGCCCTCCTGATAGCTTTCAGTCTGCAAGCCCTCTCAGGCGCGCCGGTTCGGGTATCATCAAGGACTGTGCCGAACGAAAATGGCTCTCGTTCAAGGTCATCCTAGCGCGACAGTCCCGCGACGGCCCGTCACGCCTCTTGCCTGCCGGCTACGCCGTCGTCCCTTGCTCGGGGTCTCGCTGGAGCAAGAGCCCGTTCGCTGAGCATGATGCGCGAGCTATCGTAAGATGCCGCCCCCGAAATCTGCGTTTCGCCTCAAGGATTTTTGCTTTGCGTCTCGGCTGGCTAGCGCTTGCCGCGGCAATTGAGCTGTTCGACGAAATTGCCCCGGCTGAAGAAGAGGCTCAGCGACCATGTCGCGAACCCTTCAAGCTCTATATGGTTGTTCGACGCGGAAGTCGACGGCGCCGATTTGGCGCCTGGGGCTCAAGGTCCGACGCGGGATAACGACTTTATCTTTCACCCCTGCGATGGGGCGGCCGTAATATCCCAATTCTTGATGGCGCCCACCGCTCCCGTGTTGCGGCTCAAGCGATGCCCACCTTTTGCATCATCCTCGAAGATTCTAGAGTTATCTGTCGATCTTTCCATCTAAGCCGGAGCCACCGATCGGCGGAGTCTGCAAGACATTGTTTTTGCCGCTGCTGCGCGAGTTGTCGCTAGCCGCGCATTGCCGAGGTCAACATATCCTCGCCGTCGCTTTACGCGCTCAAGCCGAATAAACGCGCAGTCCACGTCTTGTGGCTCATCAAAGGTCTCGATTTTGATTTGGCCCTTCGTTCCGATCCGTCCCCAGTTGCGGACGAGTGATGCGCCACCGAACAGGGTCGGCTGAATAGTCAGTGAATAGAACCTGGCCATGTTGCGGGCATCGTCAATGCGGTGCAGATGGGCCGATCGCGTCTTTGGGATTAGCATGCTGCGGAGTCTCGCTCGCGAGCGCCGAAGCGTCCAACGAGTTCGATGAATCGACCACACGCAATTGATTCACAATTCTGATGGGTTTGAGGGGGTGCGTTTGTGGCGCTCCCCACGCCAAGTTGAGCCGTCCATTGTGGTCCAATGCTTGTGAACCTAAACGCTGCGGAAGGCGTCCATTGCAACGAACGATCAGGAGATGGAACGCTCGAACGCTCATCACGTGCCACGGGGAGGGGGATGCTCCCGCGGCGACGCCAGCCTTGGATTCGATAGAATGGCTATCCCGATGTAGGCGCGCCTTTCCCGAGCGAGGTGGAGGGACGAGCGCAAGAGTTCGCTCGTCCCCGGAAAGACGGCCACTCGGCTGATCGATCGATGTTTGGCGCAAGAGGCAGAGTAGTTCGCTCTCCACGGCGACAGTAAGGAACGTGATGTTTTCGCCTTCGATCCGACCTCGAGCTCATATCCGGAGGTTTCCGATGACCTGCCTGTTCGCACGCCTTGTTCGAAGACCGTCCTTTGGGAATTGCGGGCAATCTCGGGGGCAAGTTGTGACGACGAACTGCGAGCCTGGCGGGTGCCGTTCCGTTCGTTTGAGGAGCTTCGGCGCCGATGGCCGAGCATCGAAAAGGCTGCCCGACATGCCGAGCCCGAAGAAAGGAAGCGAGGCCGAGAAGCCGCAAGGGACACTGAAGCTCACAAGGCCTCGAAAAAGTGGATTGCCGAACGTCGGCGTCATCGCTATCCACTGCCAGCCGAGATTTGCCGCCGCTTGGTCGGCCGGTTACGACAGCGCAATACGGTATCGTCGTTTTCATCCAAGTGACGGGTGAACTTGTTGAGCCATCGGACTTGATGGCTTCCTATCCAAACGCAATGCGTCGGCTACGCTCGCCGAGTTGGTTAGGACATGGCCCGCACCCCATCCGCCAGGAGCGGGCAAACTTTGCGCGGCTGGTGGCAGCCGGCGCTTGCCGAACTGAGGTCGCCCGTCGAAATGCCCCGAGCCTTGAACGGAAAAATCCATGTCGCAAGCTTAAGACGACTGGCTGAACTTGCAGTCTGAACGAGACGGATCATGTCGGGCGTTCGGTAACTGTCCGTGTTCACATATGGCGGGGTAGGAGCACCAGGTCCTGGATCGGAGTTACGAACGGCGGTGGGCAAAAATATGAACTTTTTCGTATGCTCATGAGCCGCCCGCCGTTCGCCGAGCAACCTTGTGCTACGAGCTACTCGCCGCCTGCGTTCGCCGTCTCGTCCTTGAAGCTGACTTTCGTGCCTTTCCGCACCATGGACGCGAGGTCCTCGGCATCCCAGTTGGTCAACCTGATGCAGCCATGCGAGAAGGTCGCGCCGATCTTGCCCGGTTCGGGCGTGCCGTGAATACCGTAGCTCTCGATGGACAGATCGATCCAGACCGATCCCACGGGATTGTTCGGTCCGGCCGCAATCGTGAACGGCCGCTTGGCTTTGACCCCCTTGAAAGCGAAGTGCGGATCGTGGTGATAGGTGGGGTTGCACGCGCCGCGTTTGACCTTCGCCTCGCCACTCGGCGCCGGCTTCTCGGCGCTGCCGATGGAAGCGGGAAACACCGCGAGCGATTCACCGGAAGGATCAAGAACGCTGACCAGGCGTGCGCCCTTGTCGACCTCGATGCCGGCAATCCTGGCTGGAGATTCCCCCCGATCAACATCCGGAACGAGCAACTTAGTGCCGGCCTTCATGAACCCGATCCTCGGATTGAGCCTCCTGAGCAATTGCTCGCTTATGTGGAAGCGCTCGGCCAGTTTCTCCGTCACGTTGTGATAGCCGAGCGTCCGCAGGCGGGACCTCTTCTCCATGCGCGCCGGAATGCGCTTGGTAAAGGGTCCGCTCACATCCTTGCGTGTCAGTTCGTAGCTCACCACGACTGGTTGGTGGAGGTTGCCGTCAGCCTGTCCCAGGTCTCCGGCGTAAGCTTGCCGTCGGAGGACAATCCGTTCGCAGTCTGAAAAGCCCTGATGGCCTTTGCGGCGTTCTCTGAAAAGCGGCCCTCTATCATGCCTGGCGAGAAACGGGCGCGATCCAAAAGTATCTGCGCCTTCAGGATAACCGGGCTGAAGCCTTTCGATCTTTCGGCTGAGAATTGCGCTTGATTGACAGTGGCGGGGTCGAGCTTGGCCGCCGCTGTCCCGTCGCAAGTGAGGGCAAGCGCCGCGGCCGCGACGAGAAGGAGCCTGACCATCGATGCCTCCCACCAGAACCTGTTTCTATGGCGCATCAACGCCGATATGGTTCCGGCCCATGAGGCTTCCTCCAACGGCTTAACGGGCCTCGGATACGCTGGGGCTCTGGCCAGGCGCTTCGCTGTCAACCAGAAGATCGTCTTGATGGAAGAGGCGAGCATCGCTCGCCGACCTGCCTGCCGGCCCGGAAGAACCGGCATCGGCGATGCTCGCGATTCTGGAGGCGCGCTCATTGTCTCTTTCCGCCGCAAAATGACGCTGTCGCAAGACGCTGCCTCTAGGCCGCCTTGAGGAAGAATGAACCGGACCGTCAGAGGCGCCATCCTCAAGCGCTCTTCCGACATGAGCCGCACCTCGAGGTCTGACCTGCGAGTCCGATGGGGATCGACAACGGGATGGTTTCGAACTCGACCTGATCCAGCATAGTGCCGGTACTGAACATCTAGGAACAGAAGGTTTTGCGCCAATCGCGCCGTTGGCAGGAACTGACACGGCTGCTCGACGTTTCCAGGACACGCAGTCAAGGAGTGCTAGAATGCAAACCTCACCAGCGAGTCCCGAGTATCCTCCAACCGCGCCTGCCATCCTTCCCTTTCATGGTACGGTGACGGTCAGATTCTCTGACGCCATTGTTGCGTCAAGCGATCGCGCAAAAATGCTCTACGAAGACGGGCGAGATTCGGTCTTTTACATCCCGTTCGAGGACATCTATTTCGAGCTTTTCGAGAAAACCAACGCTACCTCGGAGTCTGCATGGGGCACCGCCGGCTATTGGCGCGTGCATGCAGCCGGTGCATCCGCTGACAATTTCATGTGGGCCTACGAGACTCCCGAAACGGCCGCCCTGGCCATCGCCCGGCACGGCGCATTCGACCCGCACAAGGCCCGTATCGACGCCGATCCGGCCGAGGACAAGCAGCATACCCCGCACCTCCCCGAATAGTCATGTAATGGGGAAGCTTATAATTCCCGACATGTTTTGGCATGTGGACGCAGCAAAGGAACTAATCAATGCGCCCAAAATCATCGCGCGATATTCCGGGACAAAAGCCTCGCAAGGACACGGATCGGACCAGCCGGAAGGCCGCTGCTAAAACCCCGGATAAGACCAACGACTGGGATCGAGATGCAGTCCACGGTGAGGGCGAGTCGCTCGGAATAGAGATTGAGCATGTAGAGATTGAGCAACAGATCGAGTCGAAATAAGCGTTTATTCAGGATTGTCGAAGGGCCGAATTGAGCCACTCGTACAGGAATCCGTGCGCGTCCTCAAGATCAGCAATTTTCCGTACCAGATTGCCGGCGCTCTCACGAAAACAGGGCAGTCGAAAATCCGATTGTTCAATTGTTCATAGGATCCTCCAAGGCAGCGAACAACTGAGTTTTTGATGCAGGCCAGCCCTATGGTCAGCGGCCGAGCGCGATATGGGCCGAGGATTTTGTCCGTCAAGACGGCCTAACGGGCGTGGAATCAACGGAACGGTTGGCTTCCACCTCCACATATCCTGCGGCGTTCGTGACCGCTGTACTGATGATGACGGCACGCTTTCCTAACTGCCCGCGCGGCACCGCTTGGCGCGGCGGGTCCGCATTTGGAACACAGTCATGGTGGGAATTTGGGGCCGCACTTGCCCCCTCTTGTTTCTCCGTGAGAACTTGCAGGCAGCGGGCTTTTGCCTATCGCTCTGCTAGGATCGCCGCCGGCGCGGATTCAAATAGGATTTATATTAATCTGGTGCGCCCCGCAGGACCGGCTTGGGCTTGCTGGCAGGTCTCGACGCATAGCAGAAAAGCCGCCGCCACAGAGGGCGGCGGGCTGTTCTCCTACCAGTCTTGCCTGGTGTACCAGTCGTCGATATCCCTACGCGCGCGGTCGCGTTCGATGCCGTAGCGCTCCTGGATCTTACCTTCGAGTTGATCGCGTTTGCCAGCGATGCGATCAAGGTCATCATCAGTGAGTTTTCCCCACTGTTCTTTGACCTTGCCTTTGACCTGCTTCCAGTTTCCCTCAACGCGGTTCCAGTCCATCACGGCCTCCTTCATTCGAAAAAGGATCGAACGTCGTTTTGCCGCGGAAGTTCCAGGCAATCGGGTGCCGAGCCCGATCCACGAAAGTCCGCGTATTGCCGAATGAACATTGGCAGCGCGTATTCGTCTATCGACGAAGCCGTCAACCTTCCTCCCATTTGTTGACCAGCCCGGGATGCGGAAAGGGCCCCTAAATTGCCCAGGTGCAGCATCGTCAATAGCCGCCACAGCAATAAGTTGCATAACATACATTATGGAACTAGGAAATACTCAATACAATCAATATGGTAAGTCTCATCAAGCCGACCTTGGCGGTGCCCGAGACACTGGTCTGCTATCTAACCCTTCACACACCTAAAACCTATTTTGTGGCCCTCTACGATCAATGATTCTGTCAAAGAGCGTCTGTATTTGATTGTACGCTAATATACGTTTTCAGCTAGGCAAGCACGGGGGCTATCGAATCCGACGAAGGAAATTGGATGGCCACTCTCCATTATGCATCTGGCGGATCAGCGATGGACGTCGCAGCCGCCGGGTTCAATCTTGTCGACGTCTCATCCGTGGACGAACTCAACGCTTCGCCGGATGGCACGAAAGGTCTGGTCTGGCTCGATGAAGCCGATGGCGCAACCTCGTCTTTCATTCAGAAAGTCACGCCCTTCATCGGCAATCCGAAGGTGTTCGGCTTCTTCCTCGTCGACGAGCCCGATCCCACGGGCAAATGGGGAACCTATGCCACGGCCGACAACCTGAAGGCGGAATCCGACTGGATCCACAACAACCTGCCCGGCGCCAAGACCTTCATCACCATGATGAACATGGGATCTTCGGAAAATCCAGATTTTTCAAACACTTATAATCCCGCGAACACGCATATCGACTATTACGGCCTGGATCCCTACCCAGTGCGCACCGGCACAAGCACCGTCGACTACAACATGATCGACAGGACCGTGGCCGCGGCGGTCGCCTCGGGCATCCCGCTCAGCCAGGTCGTTCCGGTCTACCAGACGTTCGGCGGCGGCAATTACACCACCGACACGGGCGGCCAATATGTCCTTCCCAGCGTCGCCCAGGAGCAGACCATGCTGGATCACTGGGCCAAGGTGGCGCCATCGCCCGCCTTCGACTATGCCTATGCGTGGGGCTCTCAACAGGGCGACACCGCGCTTGGCAACTCGCCGGAGCTGCAGGCCTTGTTCCAGCAACATAACCTCAGCAGCGCCGCAAGCGCCCCGGCAACCCCTCCCCCGAGCACTTCTGAAACCTCCAGTACTCCTAGCATTCCCCCCAGTACGTCCGGTACGCTGGGGAGCCCTGGCACCGCTAGTACACCGAGTACTCCATTTGTCGCCAATCCTGGCGATAGTAGACATCATAAGTCTGATGGTGCCGATTTGATCCACGCAACCGGCGCCGTCCATCACGTCGCGAATGCCAGCCACTGGGTGACAGAGTCGGCCGGTGTGGGCAGGGGCATAGGGCTTGCCTCACTGGCCGATGCCGCCAGCGATGCCTTCGCATTCGATGCAGGCGCTCTTGCCGCCCGCGGTGCCGACCGCCCTACGGACGTCAGCGTCTCCCAACAAAAGTTTCATCTCGACCACGCTTTGGGGCTTCACACGGGCGCTCCACCAAATGGCGCTCTCGTCGCCGGCATGGGCTCGCATGATTCTAGCGACCATATCATCTTCAACAGTTCGACCGGAGCGCTCTCGTTCGACAACCATGACACCGGAGGCGCTCATCACATAGAATTCGCCCATTTTCCCGGTGCCTTAATCTGAAAAGGCCTTTAGAACGGCCGCCATTGACCGAAGCCCCGCAAATCACTCAGACCAAGTGTGTGGCCTCGAAGTGCGTCTCAGAAGATGATTGGTACCTGGGAATGATCAAGCGCGTGACCGACGATCGCATCAGCGTTTAATTCCCAGCTATAATTTCCCTCATTCAATTATCGAACGGCCAAGGTGTTGAAGGGCCAACAGATCGAATTGATAGGCGAGTTGTTCGCAGTGGATGGCAAGGTCACGGTGACATCGGGAACGTCAGTCACAGCTGACCAAGAGGCGCACCTGGTACAGAGCCGCGTTTAGCGGACTAGAAAGAAGGCGCTGATCGATGAGCCGGATTGACAAACCATGACTCCGACGTTGGCCGGCCGTTCCCCTTCATCGTTCTCATCGATTGGCACTGCCATTCACGAAAATTCCTCATTAGCAACTAGGTGGAATGTTGGGCCGGAACCCTCCGCCCGCGTCCCGCTGTCCGGGGGAACTGTCCGGCAAAGCCTCAGTTCAAAAACGAAGGTGGACCATCCGCACCATGGGTTTGAGCGATCCCTCGCCAGAATAACTAACCGTGGATGCTGTGTGGATATCCCCGCCGCGCCCATTGCGAATCGAGGTGATGCGGGCACCTTGGCCGAATGGTCGCAGGACATGTTGAAATGGTGCTATTCGAGCAGTCGCTTTGCGACGGCGACGGTATGCATCGGCCATTCGCCGATCGCGTCGCTGACGCTGCGGCGAAAACATCCGGAACGGTCTTGTTCGACGTCCGTATCGATGGTGACACCCAAGTCCAACGAATGGCCGCTATCGGATATGACGACGCTGGCACCGCAATAATTTTGATGGAGAAGACCGGAGATCTGAGGTGCGCGTCGGTAAACGGCGAGACCGCCGTGTTGGTAGCGGAGCTGGCCGCTTGGGAATCATCTCCTCTTAGCGAGCATGCGCGCGTTGATTTCCGAGGGACGGCAGCGATGCTGTTGGCAAAGCTTCGCAGTTCCGGTCACTTCGGCCGATCCATTTGATCCTCTGCAGCGCACGGGGCACGTTTGGTGCGGCGCCCTCCGCCCAGCCCGGTTAAGTGCGAGGGATGCTCTGAGCGTCGTGCAGCAAACGTTCGAGCCTGACAATCGTATCTCGAACCAAATCGTGAGCGCGGCTGCTCTCTCCGAGACACATTGCCGCCTCGCATTCACCTAACACAGCGACAGCGTTCTGAAACTCTCGCTTGAGATCATCGGTCTTTTTGCTCATTATCAATTATAGTCCCTTCGAGCCGTCGCCGCAAATCATTGCCCTGAAGACGTCAGGTTATCAATCGCGGGCCGCAGGTCTCGCCACAGGCGATAGAATTGCGACCAGATGTTCGTCTTCGGCTGCTCGTACCTCCAGGAGAGGCCGCACTTTCACCGGATCTGGAAGCTGCTATATTGGTCTTTTGGTCATTGCCTGCGCGCCATACGGTCCTCCTCGGCAACAGTTTCATCGAACAAGCTGGTCAGCAACCAGCGTAGAAGCGATAGGTTCTGCCCCAACCTGCGAGTTCGTCGGATTTCTTTAAGCGGGCTCACGGCGATTTTGTGGGCTGCTGCCCTCACAGCGCGCCTGGCGATCATCGGCGCAACGCGCGAAGGTTAAGCTTGGTTTTTAGGTGACCGGTCGTTGCGGGCGTGCAGGGGCCATGGCAAAGGACGCCGCCCGATCTGATGGCAAAGCCAAGCTTTCGCCTCGCTGAAACGGGACGAATAATCGATCCTGGTTGGTGCCGCTTCCGACGCACGAACCATGGCAGGTTCATCCGGCGAGGCGCCAGATCGATCAAGCATTACGCTCACTGCAATCTCACTGCGACTTCCCAAGACAGCGCCTACACGTCGCTCATGTCGTCGCCTGACAGAACGGCGGGTTGTGGCACTCGTCAGGCATCCTTCCGCCTGGCCTTCCGCGTCCGCTCCCGATCCTGCGCGCCAGCTTCACATCGACTCGATGTCTGCCATTGGAACCAAGCAATCGCCGGGAGGTTTGGCTCTCATCGTCGTCTCCAACAAGGAGTAGCTGCATGAGAAATACCTTTCGCCTTACGTCTCTGTCGCTTGCCACGTCACTGGCGTTTGCATTGCCTTCATTCGCCGCCGAGACTGCGCAAGACTTCGTAACCAAGGCCGCGATTGGCGGAATGTTTGAGGTCCAGTCGAGCAAGGTCGTCCAAGACAAGCTTCAGGACCAGGCGCTCAAGGACTTCGCACAGAAGATGATCTCCGATCATGGGGCTGCCAACGCCAAGCTCGAAAGCATCGCCAGCGAACAGAAATTGCAGGTGCCTGCCGATCTCGATGCTTCTCACAATAGCGACCTCGACAAGCTGAAATCAGCTTCAGCACCAGTCGATAAGCCATATGCGGACATGCAGAAGGCTGCGCATGCCGATGCGGTCAGCCTGTTCGAGGCGTACGCCAAGGCTGGCGACAACGTCGCCCTCAAATCCTTCGCTTCTGAGACATTGCCTACACTCAAGATGCACCGGGACATGATCCAGAGGGCTGAAACCAAGGCGCCTGCCAACGAAAGCACAACGCCCGCAGTCTCAACCAGCGGCGTCAACAATCCCGCAGCTCCGGTACCCGGCGCCAACAGCTTCACCGAAGACCAGGCAAAAAGCGCGATCCAGAAGGCCGGTTATACCGACGTCTCTGCTCTCAAGAAGGACGACAAGGGCATCTGGCGCGGGACGGCGAGCAAGGACGGCAAGTCGACTCCAGTCGCTCTCGACTATCAGGGCAACGTCGTTGCCGACACTCAGTGATCAAAAGAAAGGATAAATGCGATGCAAACCGTAACGGGATTGTTCGACGACTATGATGACGCCAACGATGCCGTAGGCGAACTTGTGGCAACTGGCGTGCCTCGCGATGAGATCAGCCTCGTGGCCAACAACGCGACCGGGTGGTACAAAGCCGACGACGCCGAGGTGGGTGAGGATGCGGCCACCGGAGCTGGCCTTGGCGCCGTTGTGGGCGGCGCCGGCGGCCTCGCGACTGGCCTCGGGTTGATGGCCATCCCTGGCCTTGGACCCGTCGTTGCCGCGGGATGGCTGGCGGCCACGGCTGTCGGCGCGGTCAGTGGTGCCTTGGTTGGTGGGGCCGCAGGCGGCATTATCGGGGCTATGACCAAAGCCGGTGTCCCGGAAAACGATGCCCATGTCTATGCGGAGGGTGTCCGTCGCGGTGGAACGATGGTCACAGCCAGGGTCGAGGACAGTTTTGTCCCGAACGCCGAACAGATACTCAAGCAATACAACTCGGTCGACATCGCTGACAGGCGCTCTGCGTATGAAGCCGCCGGCTGGACCGGTTTCGATCCCGCAGCCGACGTCTACCCCGAGGACGACCTCCGGCGGGCTGGACCCGGTCGCGATCTCTGATGTAAACCGCAGGGCGGCGAAGCCGCCCTGTTCTTCTCTTAGATGGGGATAGAGCCAATGCGCCTAAAGCGGCTCGCGACCGCTGAGGTCAACCCAGGCGGGAGCATGGTCGCTTGGCTTCTCCCATCCGCGCACTTCAACATCGACGCCAGCGGAGCGTATCAGACCGGAAAGTGAGGGGCTCACCAGGAGGTGATCCATGCGCAGGCCAGAGCTGCGATCGTAACCTCGCCGGTAGGAGAAATTCCAGTAAGTGTAGATGCCTTTCTCCGGATGCATTGTGCGCACGGCGTCGACCCATCCGCCGGCTAACATGTCAGCATATGCCTTGCGGCTCTCGGGAAAATACACCGCATCGCCAACCCAGCGGTGCGGCATGACCGCGTCCATTTCGGTTGGGACGACATTGTAATCACCACACAGAACCGTCGGCAGGTTATCGTCAAGCAGTAGATTTCCGTAGGCAATCAGACGATCGAACCATTTAAGCTTATAATCGAATTTTGGCCCCGGCGCTGGATTGCCGTTTGGCAGATAAAGGCAACCGACGACGAGGCCATCGACCTCCGCCTCGAGATAGCGGCTATGCGTATCGTCCGGATCGCCCGGCAACCCGCGCCGTCGTTCAAGTGGGACTTGCCCCCGAGCCAGGATGGCAACACCATTGTATGATTTTTGACCGTGCCAGATCGCGCCGTAACCGGCGGCCTCGATCGCTTTCTCGGGGAACTTTTCGTCCGACGTTTTTAACTCCTGCAGGCAAACAATGTCGGCATCGGTTTGCGACAGCCATTTCAGCAGCACAGGCAGCCGACCGTTTACACCATTGACGTTGAATGTTGCTACCCGGGTCATTTTCGATCGCATGGGGCCACCTACTGTGTTGACTTCGGAGCCGGATGACGTCGCCGCATGATATCGATAAGGCTGCTGTGAAGATGATCCCAATTTTCGACTATGTCTTTGTCTGTGAGGCCTTGCGCCTCTGCTTCCACCGCGAGCCGTTTCGCCAGCTCCGTTATCTCCGCATTACCTACGCGCCGGCCATCCAGCAGATCGTATCTTTCCATCCACAGGTGTAAAAAGTGAACGGCGCGCTGACACTTCACGGTGGCGCTCCCGCATCGAAATTTTCCATGGCGTTGACGACAATGAGGCAGTCGAAGTCGGCGTCTATTTCAGTCCGCTTGATGCCGACGGCCCTGGCGTCGGCGGCAGGTTTAGGGATGGGCTCGTCTGTAAATAGATGCATCCGCATTGGCGGTCTCCGGAGTGCCGTCTGCAAATCCACCAGGGCAGAAAATTGACGCCGCGTGTGTTCGTTCATTCATAAGCTCAAGCGCGACTTTCCGTTCCGATAGCGTTTTTGATATTCGTCGGTCAGAGCAGGGATGTTGCGAAAGTTCATATCGCCTCAGGATTTCACGAGACAGGTCGTTGAAGCCGTCTGAAGTAGTGGTTTTGTTTTCGTGGTGAGCGACGAACGGATTAGCAACTTCTTCAGCTTCGGCGTGTTCTCGTCCCCCTTTCACCTTACCGCCGATCTTCTTGGCCATATCGAGGCCTTCTGCTTGTCCTTGGTGGTCGCACCGGTGCGCCAGCTCGGCTTCTCGAATAGGTGACCTGGAGCGGTTCCTGTTTTGAGAGAATCGTAGGATTCCCAAAGAAGGGTGTTTGTGATTCATGTGTGGACGGCCCCCGGTGAGTAAGAAGATACTGACAATGGCAATACTGAAGCGGTCAGGTTCATTCATGTGTTCGGCCTGTTTTTGTGCGGCCTCAGGCCGCTGGCCATGATGGTGTCGGTGGATCTGGCCCTCATCAAGCTGCCGCGCTGCGATGCGCGTTGAATCACTCAGGTTCTCCCGATCCCCGGCTTGACCGGATCTGCATCACTGATGTCGTTCTCTCCTGCCCAAACTGGATGTCATTTCGCGCGACCGTCGTTACCCTCGAGCCATTGACGGCGTCGCGCGGTAGTTTTCCTCACGCGCCATCACCGCCCAGGCGATCCGCGCTACCTTGTTGGCGACAGCGACTGTGACCAGCCGTGCCGGCTTACGCTCGAGCAACTGGTTCGCCCAGGTGCTGACGGTCGTCGCTTTTCGCCGCGTGTACCGGATGACCGCCGTGGCGCCGACGACGAGGAGATGCCGTAAATAGCGATCTCCCATCTTCGAGATTCCTCCCATTCTGTCTTTGCCACCGGAGGAATGTTGTTTTGGAACAAGGCCGAGCCAAGCAGCGAATTGACGACCGGAGCGGAAGACTTTGCCTCGACGACGGTGGCAGCGAGGGCGGTCGCCGTGATGAAGCCGATTCCGGGAATAGTTGAAAGCCGCCGGCAGACCTGGTTCGTGCGATACCACGCCAGAAGCTCGATCTCGATCTTCCGGATTTGTGCGCCAAGCCCTTCGATCGTTCGGGCGAGGAGGATAAGAACCTGTCGCGCCATCGCGGGGAGCGGCCCATCGCCCTTGTCGAGCTTCGATTAGACCACGGACATGGGCCCGGCCCTTCGGTGCGACGACGCCATACTCGGCCAGATGCGCCCGCATCGCGCTGATTTGCGCTGTGCGCTGCCGAACCAAGAGGTGGCGAGCCCGATGAAGCATCAGAATGCTCTGGGCATCCGCCGATTTGACAGCCACGAACCGCATTGTCGGTCGCGTCACCGCCTCGCAGATCGCTTCCGCGTCGGCCGCATCGTTCTTGTTGCGCTTGACGTAGGCCTTTACGTAAGCCGGCGGCATCAACTTGACCACATGCCCGAGTGCAATCAGCTCCCGCGCCCAATGGTGCGCCGTCGCGCAGGCCTCCATGCCGATGAGGCACGGCTGCATATCGCGAAGCAACGGGATAAGCTGATCGCGCCGAACTTTTCGACGGAGCACCGCGTTTCCAGCATTATCGACGCCGTGAACTTGAAAGACGTTCTTGGCGATATCCAATCCAATCGTGATAACTTGCATGCGGACGGTTCCTTCCCTCTGATGGTCCTTTGACAACGCCATCTTGGCACATTGCGATGCCGCTGGGTCGGGGGCCGTCCACCCCATCAAGATGCTGTCTGGATTGGAGGCCAGCATCTGATGACGCGAGCGCTTTCAAATGATCTTCGTGAGCGTGCAGTAGCGGCAGTTGGCGAGGGGGAGACCTGCCGTGCGGTTGCCTCGCGCTTTGGCGTTGCAGTTTCCTCTGTAGTGAGTGGTCGCAGCGTTACCGTGCGACCGGATCGGTGGCGCCGGGCAAGATGGGCGGACACCGCAAGCGGATTCTTGAGCCGCATCGGTCCTTCATCGTGGAGCGGATCAATCAGACCTCTGACCTGACGCTGCATCGGCTGAAGGACGAATTCGATGCGCGCGGGGTCAAGGTCTCGCACAATACGGTGTGGCTGTTCCTGCGCCGCGAGGGCCTGAGCTTCAAAAAAACGCTGTTCGCCCTTGAGCAGGCCCGCGCCGATGTTGCCCGGGAGCGTCAGCGATGGCGTTTCTGACTGGCCGGCCTCGACCCGCGGTGCCTGGTCTTCATCGACGAGACCTGGATAAAGACCAACATGGCTCCGCTGCGAGGGTGGGGTCCGAAGGGCAAGCGGCTGCGCGGCTTGGCTCCGCACGGCCGTTGGCGCACGCTGACCTTCCTTGGCGCGCTACGCTGGGATCGGCTCGCGGCACCTTGCGTCTTCGACGGACCGATCAACGGCCAATGCTTTCGCGCGTATGTCGAGCAGCAGCTCGTCACCGTTCTGAAGCCCGGCGACATCGTCGTCATGGATAATCTGGGAAGTCATAAGTCGGCGGCGATCAGGCAGATGATCAAGGCTGCCGGCGCCAGGCTTTGGTACCTGCCGCCCTACTCTCCGGACCTGAATCCAATCGAGCAGGCCTTCGCCAAGATCAAACACCGGATGCGCCAAGCCCAGAAACGCACCGTCGAGGACACGTGGCGTCACATCGGCCACCTCGTCGAAACCATCGAGGCAGCCGAATGCAAGAACTACTTCGAAAACGCCGGATACGCTTCCGTCAAAACGTGAAAGGCTCTAGAGCGGAGGCTCAGCGGCTTCAACCCCTGGCATGATGCTGTTCACGACCAACAGGTGGAATGTTTCGCCGCAGACATCGGTTGGCCTGCCCGCCTGGTATGGGAGTTGATCCTAAAACACGACAACAGCCCGCTTTGGTTCCGATGGCCAATGGCGTTCTCCTGCTTTGAGGGGTTCGCCGCAACTGTGAGGACTATATTCCTGCCCTTCCCTCACGTGCCACCAGCCACAGGTTGCATAGTGGGTTTACGGGTTCTTGAGCAGGTTTAGCGCATCGTGAGCGCGGACATGCTGAGTAGCTCGTACATGGCTAAGGCCCCGGCGATTCACCTTGCGCCGGGGCCTTTTTGGACGGTAGCTACTCAGGCAGGCCGGGATCGTAATGCACGATCGCGTCGAGGATGGTCCTATATAGGCTGTCGACCTCTTCGTCGATCTCTCCCCGCTTGATGCCGAGCGCCTTCGCGTCTGCGATCAGCTTGTGGGTGAGTTCGTCGACCGAGATGACATCCGCCTTCGTCGTTTCAGGCACGTTGTTGGCCAGCCATTGGTCGAGGAAGTTGATTCCGCGTGTGCTCATGACCGCTAAGCTCGTTATCGATATTAGGTTCCACCGCCTTGACGACGATCAAATTGTTACGCCTTGGGCTAGCGCCCCAGCGGCTGTCTCGACAGTGAGACGAGTTCGGCCTCGTCCTTATTCCGGCCATGTAGTTGGCAATGATCCGTGACGCCAATCGGCCCTGCGCATCGGGCGATTGGTCGTCGAGGAGTTTGAGTTGGTCGATAACCCGCCCTAGCAGGGCCAGCTCCGCACGATCAAAAATCCCGGCGTCCGCAGCTTTTCGTCTAATCGGCATCTAGTCCTCCTCTCTGAAATCCTGCAGTGAGGCGTGGCGGAGGTCCTCCTCGCCCCGCAAATGTTTCACACGGCCGATCAACCCGGGCTTAACCCACTGCGTCGCCGGCCGCTTCATGCCCATTGGCGCGGTCCCTGCGTGGTCCTGCACACGCCTCCAGAGTCGTTCCCGCATTTCCCGGTTCAAGGTAATGAACGCCGACCCGACATAGCGCCCTGTACCTCGCTCAGCCATCAGCGCAAAGGCCGGCTTGCCCGGCTCGCGCTCGACGCCGAGCAGTTCGAATTCTTCAATCGAGTAGCATTTTGCCTTCAGCCAGTTGGTCGACGGACCGCTGCGATATTTGCTGTCACGTCGCTTGGACACCATGCCCTCCAGCCCGGCCTGGTCGACCAAGTGTAGGATAGCCTTCGCGTCGCCGGGCAAAGGCTCGCTGAACTGAATCCGGCCGCCGGGCTCAATCATACTGGCCAGAATCTCGCGCCTCTCCTCCAGCGCCATGTCGCGCAGATCGTGGCCGTTGAGGTGCAGAAGGTCGAAGGCGACGAAATACAGGTCGTGCTGCCGACGAGTGATCGCCTTTCGCAATTCTCCGAAGTCGGAAAGCCCGGCATCGTTGAGCACGATGATCTCGCCGTCGACGATGGCGCTCTCGGCGCCGAGGTTCGCCGCCTCTTTCACTAGGTCGGAATATTTGGCTGTCCAGTCGTGACCGTTGCGCGTGTAGATCCTGGGGCCGCCCTCATCGATGATCAGTTGCGAGCGGTACCCATCGAATTTAACCTCGTGAATCCAATTGTCGCCCTCTGGTGGTTTTTCCACCAAGGTCGGCATCAACGGTGCGACGAACTTCAAACGCATGCACGGAACTCACACGAGCCGGCAGATAAATAAGCTTTTGCTAAAATAGTTCCGATATTGGAATTGTCAGGCCCGTTTTGGCCTGCCGAGCCTAGATAGGTTCGCTAGATAGGACTGAAGTCCGTTCGCGATCAGCCAGAAGGCCCACCCTGGAACATATTGCGACCTACTTGCTTGAGTCGGGCGGTGGGGCACCGGTTGGGAGACTACAAATGTCTTTATCCGACGAACTGAGCGACGTGCAGATGGAATTCAACTGTCCGGCCTGTTCACATCCCATGGTGAGGTTTGGTTCCTGGCTCCGCACAGTCGGAAGCTTCAGATGCCTCGGGTGCAACGCAATGGTGCGCATAGGCTACGAGCAGAAGCTGTCTATTTTTGCGAGGTACCTGAAAAGCCGGCAACCGCCCCCGGGGGACAGGGCGCAAGCACGCCGTGTCCATCGCCTAATTCCTGCGGCATGACAAAGCTCCGAGCCGGGACACGCGCCACTGGAGGCCGAGAATGATCAAGTTCCGGGGCCGCCGGAAATAGATCGGCCAGCTGTGCCAGCGAGCACCAGTTCGGCGGAGAGCCTAAAGCACTCGCTATGAACAGCCCGGCGGTACGGCCCGGGGCGCTCAAAGCCTCCAACGGCGTCACGATCCGGGTTGCCGACACCCGCGCATAGGATACAAAGACTGCGGAAGAGGCGATGCACAGCCACATCACGAACGCTGGTGAACGCTTGCTAATTCGCATGATCGAAGTGGAGAAAGAGGTGCGAGCCTGAACGGCGAGACAGCGTTTGCAGTGAACGTCCGCTATTAAGAATTCGCTCGCCGAAAGCCGACATTCCGCAACCGGCCTTCGCTGCGCTTTGGCTTCGCGCCCCATTCCAGCCGTCCAAGTCCAATCTGCGAGTTCCTTAAGCTGCCATCCCCTCAAGGGTGCGGCAGATAACGGAAATGGTGTGGGATTGCTGTCTGCCGGGTTTCGGGCATAGTCCATGCCAAAGGATGGCCCTCTTTCTCTACACGCGGCGCCGGCCCGGACTAAGGCTTGGCGGCCCAGTTTTCCAGGCCGATCAGGTCGGCTGCCGTCGCTTGATATCGCCTGCAGTCCGCCCGAACAACGGGTCGCTGAGGCCATGCAAGCGGCAGGCTCCTGGCGATGGCCTTCGCCTCCTCCGCTCGAGGTCGTTGGCCGCCTCCGGGAAGAACCGGTCAGAGCAGTGAACCGTGCTGCCTTTTGGCATTGCTCGTTTTAGCCTTGGGGCGAGGTGACCCTCAACCCTTCCGCTCCTGCTTGGCTCTGGCAAAGCCCCGATCCGTCGCGATAAATCGCTCAAGCATGGGCACAATCAGGCGAACAGGATCCGTGGAAGGCTGCCCCGCGTCGCGGCCAAGGATCTCAGCATATCTGGACAGATCGCGGTGCAGCGGCGCTGGCAGTTCCACTGTGACCTTAACCGGCTTGTCGTCTGCAATCGGACCGAGTTTCAGCTTCGCCATTTTCAGCCTCCGTAGGGTTCGAGCACGAGATCGCGCGTAACGACGACACGCACATTGACGCCCGGCCGTATCGTCAGCGTCGGTGCGATGTTGAGTTGGCGCTGGACGATCTGCTGGCCCACCTGGCTGAGGCTGTCGGAGGCGCCGCCGCGTAAGGCGCGCACGATGTCACTTTCCTGGCCGGACGAGCCGGCCTCCGCGCCGACACTGAGGATGGTGGTGAGTGCGGCCGCCTTGAACAGGTCGGCCCAATCGTAGTCGACGCCGTCCTCAAGGCCGGCATAGCCTTGGGTGTCAGTGCCAGGCTGGCGTTCAAGAACAATGGAACGTCCGTTGGGAAAGACCAGCCTGCTCCAGACAAGCAGCACGCGCCGCTGGTCGAAGCCGACGCCGTTGTCGTATTGGCCAATGACACGCGTGCCTTGCGGGATCAGCAGCGAACGACCCGTGGGACTGTCATAGACATTTTCGGTCACCTGGGCGGTGATCTGACCGGGCAGATCGGAACGGATACCGGTGATGAGGGCCGCCGGGATGACGGCCCCTGCCTGAAGCACATAGGGCGATACCGGCGGCGAGACGCGATCCGGCGCCACGGTGCGCCGATCAGCGGCCGCATTCAGAAAGCCGAGCTGGCGGTCCTGCGTGGTCGACTGGCCGATCTGACCGGCAAGGTCGGGGCCGCCAAGGTTAGGCGGGGAAGTTCCTCCGGGCGGGGTTTCGGCCATCGCCGCGGTTGACTGCCCTGTCTGGAAGAAGACACGCGAGGTTCGGGCCGCCTCCTCTTCGGTCCGCCGGCGCTGTTCCGCCTCATCGACCATGGGTGTCGCGATCGTTGGCGGCACGACGGGCTGTCCCTTGTTCTGGGCATCAAGCATCGGCCGGCCAAGATCGCCAGGCAGCGGCGGCCCAAGAACGGGACCGGTATAGTCGCGCGGCAGGCTGGCCAGTCCGTCGGCGGGCTGCCTGTTGGACGTCGAATAGAGCTCGTCGCCATGCCTGCCGGTTTCACGCGTCTGAAGCGCGTAGACCAGCGCGCCGCCGACGCCAAGCGATGCACATAAGCCGATGCCGGCGAGCACCTTGCGGGACAGGCGCGTGACGCGCGGCGGATCGGCGCGAAGCTGCATGGGAACAGCCGGGATTTCCTTCTCGCTCACGAGTGCTCCCCTCCCCGTTGACGAAATGCGTTCTTTGCATTCGGCGCCACGTTGATGCCTGACATCCACAGACCTCTCCGCGTGGCATCGGCGCGGACGATCCTGACGGTCTGTTGCCGCTTGCCACTGCCAAGCCGCAATTCCGCCGCGCCAAAGAGACGGTCGACGATCAGGGTGTTCTGGTAGACGCGGCTGTTGGCGATCTCGGCCTCGCCGTCCGGGCCGATGACGAAGATGGGCGGCATCTCGCCTTGCACGATCCCGCCTGGAAACTCGACATAGACCCGCCTGCCGTCGTCGTAGACGCTGACGGGCCTCCAGGGGGGCGCGTCGCCGGTGAGACCATAGCGGTAGTTGCGAGCGGCGATGGCGGGAATCACCGGTGTCGCGGGGATCGCCCGCGCTTGTCCCGCCGGCGGAGGGGGATAGGCCCATGACACGGCTGGCATATACGGCTTCTCGCCCGATCGGAGCTCGATCATGTAGCTGCGCCGGTCGGTGGTGATGACGAGATTGGTGTTGATGTCCGAGCGCAAAGGCTTGACCAGCACATGGACGCGCCTGGCGACGCCCGCTCCGCTTTCGGTGTCACCGATGATCCAGCGCGCGGTGTCGCCCGCCGCGATCGGACCTTCGCCGGTCAGGCTTTCGCCAGGCTCAAGCGCGATGTCCGTTATCTGTCCTGGAGCGGCATAGACCTGATAGAGTGCCCCTTCGCTCCAGGGATAAATCTGGATGGCGTTGTAATAGCCCTCACGACGCGGCTGGACGCGCGCCGCCGCGTTGGCGTTCTCGACGCGCGCCACCGGCGTGCTGCCGGCGACACCGCCACGGGCCGGGACCCACGCTGGTGGAACGTGCAGCGGCTTTGGCCTTTCATCGAGCGCGGCTACCGGAGCGGCGGGCAAAGGCGGCACGTAGGCATCATAGAAGATCTGAGGTGGTTTGTGCGGTGTGGCGCAACCGGCAAGTATGGAGCCGGATAGCAACACCATGGCAAACGCCGACCTTGTCAAAGCCGGAGTGGCGATGACAGACAATGGCAGGTTCATTGGCTCATCTCCCGGGACCAGTTGATGGCGTTGACGTAGATGCCGAGCGGATTGGCGCGAAGACGTTCGGCGTCGTTTGGCATCTGTGTCACGATCGTCAGGATGGCGGTCCAGCGCTCGGTGCCGGAAAGCTGTCCGTTTTCGTAATGGTGCTCGATCCAGGCGACGCGAAAGGAGCCCGGTGAAGCCCTGATGACCGAAGAAATATCCACCGCGACCTGCTGCTTGCCGACCCTGGAGAAGGGATCGTTGGCGCGAGCATAGTCGTTGAGCGCTGCGGCGCCCTGGTCGGTGGTCCAATCATAGGCGCGCAGCCAGTCCTGGCGCAGGATGATCGGATCGGCGGGGATGGAGCGCACCTGCTCGACAAAGCGCGCGAGATGCCACGCTATCTGAGGATCGGTCGGCTTATAATCCGCGATCGCCGGCGCGGCCGCTTGAACCTGGCCCAGCGTATCGACCTGCACGACCCAGGGCACGACGGTACCGCGGCCCAGTTGCCAGACCAGTGACGTGGAAAGGCCTGCCGACAAGATGAGCGACCCGAACGCCATGGCGCGCCAGTTGCGTGCCTGCACTCGCGCAGAGCCGATGCGTTCATCCCAGATCTGCTCCGCCTTTTGATAGGGGGTTTCCGGTCGTGGGGTCTTGCCGTAGTGGACGTCGGGTCGCCTGAAGATGTTCATGGATCATTCGCCTTCAGAAAGAGAAATCGAAGCTCCGCCGCCATGGCTGTCGCCGGCGCGTACCGCGTGGGCGGCGGTCTGGGCGCCATGAGAGAGGCGTTGGGAGCGCTGCAAGCGTCTGGCCCATTCCGGCTGCCCTTGAGCGCTCGATGGCTTGCCCGCGCCCGACGCAGGAGCATCAGTTGACACCGCGGCACCACCGATCGTTCCCATGGTCGACGAACCGCCAGTGATTTCAGCGGCCGAACTGGCGCCGGAGGCGAAGCTGGACTTGAGCGATTGACCTGTATTTGCGGCGGCGCGCCTGAGGGGGGAAGAGGCTGCCGCAGCGCCAGCACGCGCAATGCCGCCCAAACCGGAGGCGATGCCTGCCGCGCCAGCCTGGCCGGCGGCGCCAAGCGTATAAGCGGCCGAGGCGCCGCCAGCGAGTGACGTGACGCCACGCGCGGCTGACATTGCGCCCGCGACTGCGGCTGTCCCACCTCGCGCCGCCAGGCCGGCTGCGCCATGGCCCCCAACGGCCATGCCGCCCGCGGCAAGGCCAGTGCCAACGGCCGCGCCGGCCCCAAGCTGCGGTCCACCCGCGACGAGGCCGTTGGCGATGCCGGGACCGAAGATGCCGAGGCCAAGCAGCGACAGCGCCGCCAATACGATCGCCATGGCCTGGTCGATGGTGGGGCTCTCACCGCCGAAGCCTTGGGTGAATTCACCGAACAGCGTCGATCCGATGCCGATGACGACGGCAAGCACCAGAACCTTGATGCCGGACGAGATGACATTGCCGAGCACGCGCTCGGCCATGAAGGCAGTCTTGCCGAAGAGGCCGAAGGGGATCAGCACGAAGCCGGCCAGCGTCGCCAGCTTGAACTCGATCAGCGTCACAAAGAGCTGGACCGCCAAGATGAAGAAGGCGAGCAGGACAAGCGCCCAGGCAAAGAGCAGGCAAGCGATCTGGATGAAGTTTTCAAAGAAGGAGACGTAGCCCATCAAACCGGAGATCGCCTCAAGCAATGGTCGTCCCGCATCGAGACCGGTTTGCGCCACCTTGCCGGGGTGCAGCAGGTCCTGTGCCGAGAAACCGGTTCCACTCGCCTTCAGACCAAGACCGGAGAAACTCTCGAATACGATTTGAGCGAGACCGTTCCAGTTGGATATCAGATAGGCGAAGACACCGACGAAGAGCGTCTTCTTGACGAGCCGCGCAAGAATGTCGTCATCAGCGCCCCAGCTCCAGAAGAGCGCGGCGAGCGTCACGTCGATGACAATCAGCGTGGTGGCGACGAAGGCGACCTCGCCGCCGAGCAAGCCGAAACCGCTGTCGATGTAGCGGGTGAAAGTGGCCAGGAATTGGTCGATGACACCGGTATTGCCCATGTCTATCGGGCCTCGTGCAGGGCAGCATCTGGCGCGTCCGGCTCGCCTATCGAACGCCCCGATGGCTCGTTGAGACCGAGGAAGCGATCGCGCTGTTTGGCCCACAGCCGCGCACATCCATCGTCACGCAGCGCAGCCTCGCCGAGGACCTGGCAGCGGCGCAGACCGTCGTGAAGCGGGTTCGGCATGAAGCCTGCGCTTGTGTGCGCGCCCTCGCCCGCCTGCTTGTTCTCCTTCCGGCTCATACCGAGCGCGGCCGCCGTGACGGCGGCCGCGACAAAGATGACAGCCACCGTGCGAGCGAGCGTTTTGCCGTCCATGGCCATCGACCTCAGCGGTTGAACATCTGGACCGAGCCGGCCTCGTAGCCGGAGCCTGGCGCCAGGAAGCGGCGCCGCTGCTCGCGTCCCTGATCGACCGCGGCAGCCCGTTCGGCCTCAGTCAGAGCCTGTGCGCGGCCGTTGGCAGCGACCACAGCGGTCAGATCCGCGAGCTGCTGGCCCTGGAGCGCGAGAAGCTGATTGCCAGCTTGCGTCGCCTGCAGCGCTCCGGTCGCCGATTGGCTGGCGCCGACCAGCGCCGACATCTGCGCCCGGCCGGTCTCGATGTTTCCAACCACACCGGCCTGGACGCGCATGGCGTCCTGAAGGCCGCCCACCGTGTTTTGCCAGCGCGAGCGCGCGTCCGTGACGAGCTGCTGGTCGGAAGCAGAGAGCGAGACGCTGCCGTATTGCTGCTGGAAGGCCTTGTCGACCTGCTGGACGTCGAAGGCGATGTTTTGTGCTTGGCCGAGAAGCTGTTGCGTGCGTTGCACTGACTGTTGCAGTTGCTGTAGCGAGGATAAAGGCAGGCTCGCCAAGTTGCGCGCCTGGTTGATCAGCATCTGGGCCTGGTTCTGCAGCGAGGTGATCTGGTTTGTGATCTGCTGCAGCGAACGCGCGGCCGTCAGAACATTCTGGGAATAGTTCGATGGATCAAACACGATGAGGGCATAAGCTGGCGCAGTCATCATCGGTGAGATGGCGGCCGGCGCGGCGAGCATCGCCGCGACCAGAAAGATGGCGCGTGGGCGGCTTTGATGAACAGTCATGGTTGCGGATCCTTTTCAGGTTCGGCAAGGGTCAGGTCGGGAATGAGGTCGGCGGCCCAGCCGACGTCACGGGCACGCAGCCAGGCCGCTAGGAAGCCGTGGCGGCCATGCTCGGCGATGATGCTGCCGATCAGGGTCTGATCGCTCTTCGAGGACGCGGCGCAAAGTGCCAGCCCGACCTCGGACAGGCCAAGCTCGAAGAGACGGTTGCCGCGGCGGGACTGGCAGTAGTAATCGCGCTTGGGTGTCGCTCGTGCCAGGATTTCGATCTGGCGGTCGTTCAGGCCGAAGCGCCGATAGATGGCGGTGATCTGCGGCTCAACCGCGCGCTCATTGGGCAACAGCAGCCGAGTTGGACAGCTTTCGATGATCGCCGGCGCAATCGTCGAATTGTCGATATCGGCAAGTGACTGGGTGGCGAAGACGACGCTGGCGTTCTTCTTGCGCAGGGTCTTCAGCCACTCGCGCAACTGCCCGGCAAACCCCTCGTCGTCGAGGGCAAGCCAGCCTTCGTCGATGATCAGCAGCGTTGGACGCCCGTCGAGCCGATCGCCGATGCGGTGGAACAGATAGGACAGGACAGCCGGCGCGGCTTGCGTGCCCACCAGTCCTTCGATCTCGAAGGCCTGCACGGATGCCTGGCCGAGGTGTTCGGCCTCGGCATCGAGCAATCGGCCGTGAGCGCCTCCGACACAGTACGGGCGCAATGCCTGTTTCAGGTCATTGGCTTGCAAGAGCACACTGAGCCCGGTGATTGTGCGTTCCTCGACGGGAGCCGAGGCAAGCGACGTCAGCGCGGCCCAGATATGCTCCTTTGCGTCCGGGGTGATCTGGATGCCCTCGCGCATCAGGATCGCGACGATCCAGTCAGCCGCCCAGGCGCGCTCGCATGTGTCATGAACCCGGGCGAGCGGCTGAAGCGAAACGGAGGCGTCCACGCCTTCGGTGAGGTGCCCCCCGAGATCGTGCCAGTCGCCACCCATGGCGAGCGCAGCGGCGCGGATAGAGCCGCCGAAGTCGAAGGCGAAGATCTGAGCGTCGCGGTAGCGGCAGAACTGGAGCGCCATCAGCGCGAGCAGCACCGACTTGCCAGCGCCAGTGGGGCCGACGACCAGCGTATGACCGACATCGCCGACATGAAGGACCAACCGGAACGGGGTCGAGCCTTCGGTCTTGCCGTAAAGCAAGGGAGGACTGACCAGATGCTCGTCCCGTTCCGGCCCCGCCCACACGGCGGAAAGGGGCATCATGTGGGCGAGATTGAGCGTTGAGATGGGAGGCTGACGGACATTGGCATAGGCGTGCCCGGGCAAGGAACCGAGCCAGGCGTCGACGGCGTTGACGGTCTCGGCAATCGCCGTGAAGTCGCGGCCCTGGATGACCTTCTCGACAAGCCGCAATTTCTCGTCGGCCACGCGCGGGTCGCTATCCCATATGGCGACGGTCGCGGTGACATAGGCCATGCCGGCCATGTCGGCGCCGAGCTCCTGCAACGCCGTGTCGGCGTCGGCCGCCTTGTTGGCGGCGTCGGTGTCGAGGAGGGCTGACGCTTCGTTGGTCATCACCTCCTTGAGGATCGAGGCGATGCTCTTGCGCTTCGCAAACCATTGCCGCCTTATCCTGGTCAACAGGCGGACAGCGTCGACCTTGTCGAGCAGGATCGCGCGGGTCGACCAGCGGTAGGGGAAGGCCAGCCGATTGAGGTCATCAAGCAGGCCGGGTGTCGTGGCGGTCGGGAAGCCGACAATCGAGAGCACGCGTAGATGCTTGTCGCGAAGTCGAGGCTCGAGCCCGCCGGCGAGCGGTTCATCGGCCAGCAGCGCATCGAGATAGATCGGCGTCTCGGGGACGCGCACCTTATGGCATTTGGTCGAGATCGTCGAATGCAGGTAGGTCAGCGTTTCGCCGTCATCGAGCCAATGGCATTCCGGCATGAACCCGTCGAGCAGGGACAGCACGCGCTCTGTCCGGTCGACGAAGGCGCGCACGATCTCGCCCGGATCCGCGTCCGACTGGTCGCGACCCTCATAAAGCCACCCCTCGGCGCGTGTGGCGTCTTCGGGCGCTGGCAAAAACAGAAATGTGAGAAAGTAGCTCGATACGAAATGAACCCCCTCCTCGTCGAAATCAGCTTTGCGCTCGGCATCGAGCAGGCTGGAGGCCGCATTGGGAAACTTGCTTTCGGGATAAGGAGCCGCTTCGTGCCGCTGCGCTTCAACGAAGATGCTCCAGCCCGAGCCAAGGCGACGAAAGGCATTGTTGATGCGCGATGCCACCGCAACAAGCTCGGCTGCGACGGCGGAGTCGAGATCGGGTCCGCGAAACCGCGCGGTGCGCTGAAAACTGCCGTCCTTGTTGAGCACGACGCCCGGCGCGACGAGCGCTGCCCAGGGCAGATAGTCGGCAAGGCGAGCGGCGGTGCGGCGGTATTCGGCAAGGCTCATCATGGCGCCGCCCTCAAACCGACAGATGCCCAGGGAGCCGCAGGTGCCGGCGCCCAACCTCGAAAAACAGCGGATCGCGCCTGGCGGCCCATACGGCCATGAGATGTCCCATTGCCCAGATGAGGAGGCCGACCAGCCAGAGCCGCAGCCCAAGACCGACGGCGCCTGCCAGCGTGCCATTGAGGATCGCGATCCCGCGCGGGGCGCCCCCAAGCAGGATCTGCTCGGTCAGCGCCCGGTGGACGGGCACCATCCACCCCGGCACCGCGTCGAGTTGTTCAAGAGCGGCTGTCATCAGATCAACGCTCCGCCTCCGAACGAGAAGAACGACAGGAAGAAACTCGACGCCGCAAAGGCGATCGAAAGGCCAAAAACGATCTGGATGAGCCGCCTGAAGCCGCCCGAACTGTCGCCGAAGGCCAGCGTCAGGCCGGTGACGATGATGATGATGACGGCCATGATCTTGGAGACCGGTCCCTCGACCGACTGAAGGATCTTTTCGAGCGGCTGTTCCCACGGCATCGAGGAGCCTGACGCATGGGCGCTCGACGCGACCAGAAGATTGACGGCAAGGGCGGTGGCCCCCGCGGCCAGGTGGCGGTGGCAGCGTGCAAGGAGGCTGATCATGAGGTTTCTCCTGGATTGATCGGTGTGGCTTCTGCAATGCGATAATCGCCGTCAGGGCCGAGACCCTCGACCCGGACGAGTTCGACAAGCCGTCGTGCGGCGCCACGTCCGGACAGGACGGCGACGAGGCCGATCGTGTCGGCGATCAGCGCACGCGGGACGGCGACGACGGCTTCCTGGATAAGCTGCTCAAGACGGCGCAGCGCGCCCATGCCGGAGCCCGCATGAAGGGTGCCGATGCCGCCAGGGTGCCCGGTGCCCCATGCCTTCAACAGATCCAGGGCTTCGGCGCCGCGCACCTCGCCAATGGGGATGCGGTCGGGCCGCAGGCGCAAAGATGAGCGAACCAGGTCGGCGAGCGTGGCGACGCCATCCTTGGTGCGCATTGCGACAAGGTTGGGCGCGGCGCACTGCAGTTCGCTTGTGTCCTCGATGATGACGACCCGATCCATCCCTTTCGCCACTTCGGCGAGCAGCGCGTTGGTGAGGGTGGTCTTGCCAGTCGATGTGCCGCCGGCAACAAGGATGTTGGCGCGCCCGGCAACCGCGGCGCGCAAGATCGCGGCCTGACCGGCGGACATTATGCCTGCCGCGACGTAGTCATCGAGCGTGAACACGGCGACGGCGGGCTTGCGGATGGCGAAGGCGGGTGCTGCGACGACGGGCGGCAACAAGCCCTCGAAACGCTCGCCGGTTTGCGGCAATTCGGCCGAGACGCGCGGGGAACGGGAATGGACCTCGGCGCCGACATGATGGGCAACCAGGCGCACAATCCGCTCGCCAGCGGCAGGCGCCAGCATTTCCCCTGTATCGGCCAAACCTTCCGAAAGCCGGTCCACCCAGATACGGCCATCCGGGTTCAGCATGATTTCAACGATCGCGGGATCGTCGAGAAACCGGGCGATGGCCGGTCCGAGCGCGGTGCGCAGCATGCGCGAGCTGCGCGCGAGTCCCTCGGTATCGTTTTGCGAGATAGCCATCCTGTCCCCGTCTGAGCCGGGAACGCGTCAAACAACGCCCGGTCGGGGACGATCAAAAGAGCCCGGAAGCGATTCGATTCAACGGGTTTCAGCCGTCATCGTAGCGTAGCGTGCAATTACCGGCCAACGGCGGCGGCGACGGCCGTTGCGCCATAATGTAAACTTTCGCAATAATTTATACATGTTTATTGACAGTCGACTCCGGCCGGGCTTATGAGAGAGCCACCGATGGCCTGCTCCTACAGGCATCGTTCTTTCCACTGCGCGGAGGATGTCATGAGGTCCGGTCCGGAGGGCGCGATTTCTCGGCGCAAAACCGCCCTCCTCAAGCACGCCGACACGATACTGACATCGTCGCCGCCCGCCTCGACGAAGAGTGGTGGGACCCCATGAACATGCTCCACATCTGGCTGGGCATTCTGCGAGGGCTGGGTATCACCGCACAGGTCACGGCCTATGGCCTGGTCTTTGCAGTCCCCTTCGCGCTCGTCTTCGGCGTCGCGCAGTTTCTGGCCACCGGCATGACGCGCTTTCTGGTTACCGCCGTGATCGAATTCTGGCGCAGCTCAGCGGTCGTCGTCCTGCTCTTCTTCTTTTACTACGTGCTGCCGGTGATGGGGGTCACTCTGTCGGCGCTGACCGTCAGTGCATTGGTGCTCGGTCTCAACACCGGCGGCTATGCCAGCCAGGCGGTTCGCGCCGGGCTGCAGTCCCTGCCCGCCGGCCAACGCGAGGCGGGCATGGCGCTCGGCCTTTCGCGCCCGGCGATCCTGCTCCTGATCGAGCTGCCGCAGGCGCTGGTAGCGATGAGCCCGACCTTCGTCAACAACCTTATCCAGCTCGTCAAGGCGACGTCCCTCGTCTCGCTGGTCACGCTGACGGACATGACCTTCCGCGCCAAGGAAATCGCGCAGACCGACTACGACCCCGTCGCGATCTATTCGGCGCTGCTGCTGGCCTTCTTCGTCGTCTGTTATCCGATCGCACTTGCCGGCCGCTGGCTCGAGGCGCGGGTCAACCCCGGAAGAGGAACGCCGCGTGGGATTTAACCTCGATTTCGCCCTATCGACCGTCCCAACGATCATCGGAGCGATCGGAACGACCCTGCTCGCAACCGTCTTGAGTTGCCTCGGCGCCTCAGTGCTTGGTTTCACTTTCGAAATGATCCGCCGCGGGGGCGGTGCGACTGGCCTCGCCGTCCGCTTCCTGATCGACTTCATCCGCTCGACGCCGGTTCTGGCCTGGCTCTATTTCCTGTATTTCGTCCTGCCCTTCTACGGGATCCGGCTTGGCGCCATGACGGTCGGCATAGTGGGGCTGAGCCTGTATTACAGCGGCTATCTGGCGGAGGTGTTCAAAGCGGGCATCGACGCGATCCCGAAAGGCCAGCAGGAAGCAGCCAGAGCGTTGTCGCTCACACGCCGCGACACGGTCGTTTTCGTCATCGCGCCGCAGATGTTGCGCAACGTCGCCGCACCGTTGGGCAACTATCTTGTGTCGATCCTCAAGGCGACGCCCTATCTGGCAATCCTGGCCGTGCCCGAAATGCTCGGACGCGCCTTCGATATTGCTTCTGAAACCTATCGATACGCAGAGCCGCTGACCGTTGCCGGCATACTGTTTCTCGCTCTGGCCTTGCTCATCTCTTATGGCGTGAAGCGCGTCGAGCAGCGCCTGCTCGCAGCTGGACGCCACTGATGCTCGCTCAGGCCCCACATCCAGTCGAGGCCGCTCAGTCCATCCCTCATGTCCGGATCGACGGTCTCAACAAGTGGTTCGGCGCCCTGCACGTTTTGAAAAACATCGATCTATCCGTACGGCCGGGCGCACGCATCGTGGTTTGCGGACCGTCCGGCTCCGGCAAGTCGACCTTGATCCGCTGCATCAACGGTCTCGAGCCTTTCCAGAATGGAACGATCGAGTTCGAAGCGGCAACGCTGAGAAAAGATGGCCGCGATACCACGAAGGCGCGCCGGCAGACAGGCATGGTGTTTCAGAGCTTCAACCTGTTCCCGCACCTCACCGTGCTCGCCAACTGCACGCTGGCGCTGCGCCGGGTTCTCCTAAAACCAGCACGGGAGGCCGAAGAGATCGCCATGCAGCATCTAACAGCAGTGCGTATTCCAGAAAAGGCGCAGGCCTACCCGGCCCAGCTCTCGGGCGGCCAACAACAAAGGGTGGCGATCGCGCGCGCGCTTTGCCTCAATCCCCGCATCATGCTGTTCGACGAACCCACCTCGGCGCTCGACCCGGAAATGATCAAGGAAGTCCTCGACGTCATGATCGCGCTCGCGAGCAGCGGCATGACCATGGTCTGCGTGACCCATGAAATGGGTTTCGCACGCGAAGTCGCGGATGAGATCGTTTTCATGGACGAAGGGCGCATTGTCGAGCATGCCTCGTCCAAAGACTTTTTCTCTCGGGCCGCTCACCCGCGTGCCCGGCTGTTCCTGGATCCCATCCTGAGCCATTGAGAGCCGACGCGTATGGACCCTGCGTGCCGGCAGTCGGCGCGCAAGCGCGCCACATGCCGGAATCGCCGAGCAGGCTACCACTCCGGCGCGAACGCGTAGCCAGCCGAGCGGACCGTCCGGATCACATCGCTTCCCACGGACGCCCTAAGCCTTTTGCGCAGCCTGGCGATATGGACGTCGACGCCCCGGACGTCGGTTGCGGCGGCATGTTCAGGCCACGCGGTCGCGACAAGTTCCTCGCGGCTGAAGACCTTGCCAGGCTGACCCAAAAGGCTGCGCAAAAGCTTGAACTCGATCGGTGGCATGACGATTTCTTTTTGCCTGAAGAATGTCCGGTGGGTCTGCCGCTCCAGCCGGAAATCGCCCTGCACCAACTCACCCGAGTCCGTTTCGCGCGATAACTTCGCAAGGCCCGCTTTGCCATGCAGCCAGGCCAGAAGCTGTTCGGGGGCGAACGGCCGGGAAAATATCTCATCGACTCCAGCCTTGATCAAATCGAGATGCAGCTTGCCCGAACGCGGGGCAACCAGGCTCACGACCGGCGTCCCTTCGGTTGCGGCGCTGGACTTCAGCCAGGTACACTGTTTGACCACGGCACGGTCGCCTGGATGGCAGTCCATGATCACGGCAAGCGGGGCTGCCGTCTCGATGGCGCGTGCGATTTCCCGATCTCCCGAAATCAGGCGAATCTCGAACCCCGCTACCGAAAGTATGTGCCCGAAAACCAGGAAAAAATCCGGGTCCTTCGAGGAGATCAGGACCAGCGGCTTCATGAGTCCGTCAACCGGGTTCGACACATCATAAGGCTGACTACCGCGCAAATGGGCGCGATGACAATATCCATGGGTTTCCTTGAATCCTTTCAAACTTTCTGAGTCGTGCCTCTACCCAAGTTTCGGGTGCTTATGGATAAGTGGGAATGCAGCGAGTGTGGACGGCAGCTTGCGCCGCGTTTCGGACATTTGTCCTAGCCCGGTAGTTCATCAAGACCGGTCGTTTCTAACCAGTGTCACGAAGTGCGCTAAGACATTCTCCGCAGTTCGCTCCGCTGTGTTTCCCGTCACTCCCCACTGTGCAAAATGTCCGTCAATGCACATGCGTGCGAGCCCGTAGACCAGCGCCCTCGCGGCGATCTGCGTCTCTGCTATGTCGTTTGACCGGAGCATGTCTCGTCGCTGAGCTTCTACCATCGCCCCTTCCATCAAAGCACGCACCGCTTCGTTATCGCGACGCAGCGACTCCGAACTATCCCAATCAATGAGACTCCTAGCGGAGATGATTTGGAAATGGGTGGGGTTTCGAAGTGCCCAGCGCAAATAGGCCATTCCAACAGCGGCAAAGCGTTCAATCGAGTCTTCCGTAGCGACATTCTTGACGGCGTTCGTAATCTCCGAGCGGAATCGGCTCATTGCCTGCTCCGCGACAGCCGTCATCAATGCGGTCTTACTTGCGAAATGACGGAAGGGTGCACCGGGGGAAACGCCCGCTCGCTTGGCGACTTCGCGCACGCTGACATTCTCGGCCCCGTCCTTCTCTATCAGTTGAACCGCAGCATCGATTAGCACCTGCCGCAGATTGCCGTGGTGGTACCCAGTGCGGCTAGGCGTCTTGTCCTTTGGCATTTCGTCCTTCGTTCGTTTGAACTGCACAATGCATGCGTATCACCAATGCGGGCATGATGTAATCGCTGTTTACAACGAAGATGATAGGATGTAATCAGTGATTACAAATGGGATCGGAACAGGCCTGCGACTTTCGCGGTTGCCGAACTCCCAGATGTAGGAGCTGAACATGTTCGCCAGAAACGCCGAAACTCACCCACCGCAATCGTCTATTTCGGTCCCCAGCCCAGCCGGAGAACCTCGGCCGGAGGTGAGCTTAAGCGCGGCTGTGACCAACGTTCCGCTTTATCGGCTTGCGTCCATCGCCGGAGTGGGAAGCGCACTTATTCTTCTGGTCAACGCGGCTAAGCGCAGCTCGCTCATCCCGACCACCGATTTGACGCAACTTCTGGCGCCCCTTGCAGAGATATTGGCGCTGGGTCTTGTCGTGGGTTTGTTTCTTGCTTCTGGACGGCGTGCTGGCCGGCTTGGCACTATCGCGTTTGTCCTCAATTTCGTTGCATTGGCAAGTTTGGAAGGAGTGGAAGTGGTGATCAATCTCGTATTTGCGAAACTTCCGCTGACAACCATCATCGACTTACGAGCCGGGCCATTGGGACTCGCGCTAGTCGCCAGTTCGCTGCTTTTCTTGATTGGGACGTTTGCGTTCGTAATTTCTCTTGTCGTTGTAAGAAGCGTGCCACGCATTCCACTGGCGCTCTATCTCCTTGGCGCGGCGCCTATCGCCCTCCGTGCGTTCGTGCCGGAGTGGGCTCTCGACCTTGGCTTAATGGTTCTTGCGATAGCTATCGCTTGGTTGGCCGGCTGGCTATGGAGAAGCGCGACCGGCATCGACGATTCCAATGTGCACTTAACACGCGGTGCGCTGTGACCTCGCGCCGATATCGAGGCGCACATGATCAACGATATTGGCTTGACGAAGGCCGAACTCGAATCTGAATCATTCTGGCGATGACCGGGTCCTGACTTGGCCGGCCACTTGAAAGCTCTAACCATTGTCGGGTGCTCTCACGTCACCCCTTTAGGTCCAGCCAGTGCGATGCCCACGCCAATTGTCCGCTCTTGAAGAGTTGCAGCTCGAAGCTGCGGCTCCGCTTCCGGTCCCAAAATGGTCGTCGAATAGTTCTACAATTTGCGATCGATTGGCGGTCGCCGGCTGGCGAACTTCAGCTGGGGATGGGTATCATTCTAGATCTTGTCGGCAAGTATGACGCCGCTGATGCCGTAAGCGCGGCGCGTCTGTTCAACGGCCTCGGGCGTGACATCGATCAGCAACGCGATGATGTCGCCGTCGGGATGTTCCAGAACGTCGCCGAGCTCGGTCAGCCTCCAGCCAAGCGCACGCAGCCGTTTTGGCCAGAACGCCTCGCAGACCACACTGATCTGTCGAATCCCCAGGCTTTGTGCGGCCTCGAGCAGACCGCAAAGAACAAAGCCGGCGACCGGAGATGAGGCACCCTGCGTGCGGAGCGATGGAACGACGAAGAAGCGCGTCCATTCGAAAATCTCAGCCGCTCTCGGCGGCCTGCCGCCAGCGAGACCCGGGAAGACCTCGCTCATGAGATGCGGCTGCAGCGTCGGCACGAGGCGCGAGCCGCCTACGATCTTGCCATTGGTATCAAGCGCCAGGACATAAAGCGTATGTTCGTTATCGAAGGCATCGATCTCGATGTTGATCGGCCGGGCGACGGCGCGCCAGCGTCTCTGCTTCACGTAGATCTCGTACCGTATCCGAAAGTAGCGCTCCAGAACTTTCCTGTAGTGCTTCCTGTTATCCCAAGTGACCAGATGCATACGAACCATGACGCCTCCAGGCGGAGGGTCGTAGGAAAATCGACTTGCCGTACGTATGACGGTATTCAGGTATTGCTAAATCTGGATTTCCTGCCGTCGCAGCGCCTTGACAATGGCATGCGCCACGTTGATTGCATCGAGCTTGCCTCGAATGTTGCGCTGATGGCTTTCGACCGTGTTCCTGGTGACACCGAGGATACAAGCGATGTCATCGGTGGATTTGCCTTGCGCGCTCCACTCCAGGAGTTCGCGCTCGCGCGCCGTCAAGGGCGTGGGCTCATTGCCATCGCCGGGTGTTCCCAGCGCTGAGAGGCGGCGAAAGGTATGCACGCAAAGTGTTTCGATAAGGGGCATGGCGCTTGGCGGAACCTCCATCCGGTCACTCGCCATCGTGACGACGCCCGGCCCGGCCAGTGGGACATGAATGGGGACGCAGATACCTTCTTTCATCCCGAACTCGGCCGCCTCGTCGATGACCAGCTTCGCGCGTGCAACCAGCCTTGCGGCCGGCAGCTCGCCCCATCGGAAGGGCTGTGGCGAGTGCCGGCACTGGGCGACACAAGGATCGTGCAAAAAATACTCCTCGGCGACATACCGACGATGCCATTCAGGAGACCAGCCATCAGCAAGAATCTCACGCTGCCAGTCCGTATCGTGCGGCACAGGCAGTCCGGTGATCAGAAAATTGCGCAATCCGTAGCGCTCCATGGCTGAGCGGAAAGCTTGAAGGATGGCATCGGCCGACCGCGCGGTGTCGATCTTCGAGATCGCCGCAAAGAGGTCAGAAACGATTTTGTTCTCCATTGGCAGACCTCGACTACAGTCAAGCCCTACCCGCACAACAACCTATGCGTGTCTTGATGCCATCTTCAATAGGAGGCGGATCGAATGTACACTGAAGGAGTCAATCGCATGTCAAAACGAAGAGATAAGTGGAGACCGGATCAGTACTGCATTGATGACGTTGGCTTCAATCGGTCGACTTGGAAGCGGCCGGTTTCGTCACCCGGCTAGCTCGCCTATTTTCCGGGCTTGCTGAAACCAACTCTTGCGGTTCGACATTCAATGCCTTGGCCAAAATTTCGACTGTATCCAGCGTGGCGTTGCGCCTCCCGGCTTCGACGCTGCTGATATAGGCGCGCGTGCGACCCGAAACGAACGACAACTGCTCCTGAGAGAGTTTCCTCTCTCTCCGAAGCCGCTGCACGTTCAGACCAAAAACGCCGCGAAGTTTCATCAAACAACGGATGCTACGACGCGCACTATGGTGCGACACACTATAGTGCACATTCCGCATTGACAGCGGTGCTGTTGGCTGTTTGAAACAACCAGCGATTTCATCGTTTCCTGGATAAGGAATAGCCATGACGAGCCGGCCGTTTCGCGACCTCGCACACGACCTGTCGGCGCACCTCCCAGGCGAGCTAACCCGACCCGGCATGGACACAAATCGGGTCCTGGAGTTCGTCTGCATCCGATGCAGCACTCCCTACCCTGCGGATGTCACCATCGACTCCAAAGGGTGCGCGCGCTGCCAGGACACCGCGCCAGCAAACCTTCGGCCGGTCTATGCGGCCCCGCAGTCTCACCCCTTGGCCGGCGCCACCACCTCGGGCTCGCTCTGGCGTTTCGCGCATATGCTGCCTTGCACAGAAGCGGAGGCGGTGAGCCTCGGCGAGGGTCTGACGCCTTTGCTTGCCGCACCGCGCATCGGCGCGTTTCTCGGCGTGCCGGACCTTGCAATCAAGGACGAAGGCCGAAACCCGACCTGGTCGCACAAGGATCGCTTTTCGACGATCGCGGTCAGCGTGGCGCGCGCACGTGGCGCGAAGATCGTGGCGACCGCCTCATCGGGAAACGCTGGCGCTTCGCTGGCGGCCTACGCTGCCCGCGCCGGGCTGAAATGCGTCGTCACCACATTTGCGGGATCGGCCGGCGCGATGCTGGCGCAGATCCGGAAATATGGCGCGACGGTCCTGCCCTTGGTCAGCAAAATGGACCGATGGTCGCTGCTTGAACAGGCGGCTGCCCGCTACGACTGGTTCATCGCCTCGCCCTATCACGGTCCGGTCGTCGGCAGCCATCCACTCGGCATCGAGGGCTACAAGACGATTGCTTACGAGATCGTCGAGCAATCGGATGGCACGGCGCCAGACTGGTGCGTCCTGCCGGTCTGCTATGGCGATGCCTTGTCCGGCGTGTGGGCTGGCTTTTGCGAGCTGTTCGCGCAAGGGTCGATCGGGCGCCTGCCTCGTCTCGTCGCGGCGGAGGTGCATGGGTCGCTGGCGGACGCTCTGGCCAGCGGCGCCGATGCGTTGAGTGAACGCAAGATGCTGTTCGACAGCCTGGCCGTATCGATCGGCACGCCGCGCAGCACCTTTCAGGCGCTGAAGGCCCTGCGCGAATCCGGCGGGCACGCCGTCCCTGTGAACAATCACGGCCTGATCGCGATGCAGGAACGCCTTGCGCGGGACGAAGGGATCTTTGCCGAACTGGCGTCTGTCACGCCGCTAATGGCGATATCGACATTGAAGGACCAAGGTGTCATCGCAGCCACAGACCGTGTCGTGGCCGTCGTTACAGCCAGCGGTCTCAAGGACCTCGATCGGTCCGCCGGATCGAACGAACACGATCAGATCTTCCAGACGACGGACGATGCCTGGCGCTGGCTCGACAAAAACGGGCTGGATCTCGCTTCATAGATTTTCCGCCGCGCCAACAGCCGGTGGCACGTCGCTTGCCTCGCGCGTTTTGAGCACATCGTCGAGACTGCGACGCAGCCAGAGAAAGCGTGTCCATTGCGTCTCCGCGGCCGGTGCAATGGTGGTCAGCGTCCTTGGCTCGGACGGTTCCTTGCAGGGCCAGCCAGGCAGAGCGCTGAGCCATTCATCATTGTAGACAGTCTCGGCATGGCGATGGCCTTCGTCAGGCATGATGACCGCCACTTGCGCATCCGGAAGGGTCGTTGCAACCCAATGCGCCACTAACGCGGCGGCGCCGCTGGTCGGCCCCATGAAGAGGCCGTGCTCGCGCAGCAAGCGGTGCGCGGTCCTATACGCCGGATAGGCGCCAACCCAATGGATCTCGTCGACAAGCTCATGCCTGACATTTTTCGGCAGAACGCTGTTGCCCAGGCCGCGAAGCATGCGTTTGCCGACGGGCTGTCCGAACAGGATGCTGCGATGGGTATCGACGGCAAACACCGTCAAATGCGGAAAGACCGTTCGCAAAAAGGACGCAGTGCCGCATAGCGAGCCGCCCGTACCGACGCAGCCGACCAGGCAGTCAACCTTGCCCATTGCCCGGATGAAAAGTTCGGCCAGCCGCGCATAGGCAAGCCAATTACCCGGACTGTCGTATTGGCGGGTCCAGAAGCCGTCCGGCTCGTTGGCCAGGATTTCCTGGAGGCGCTCCAGCCGGCCAGGCTGGTTGCCGTCGCCGCGCGGATCGTCAAGAGCGATGACCGTGGCGCCGATTCGCTCCAGGCGGGCTTTGTATTTGGCATCGATCAACGTTGAAGCGGTGACGAGTGTAAGGCGATAGTCACGCGCCGCCGCCAGCAGCGCGACCGCCATGCCGAACGTGCCCGATGTCGTCTCGACAATGTGGGAGCCTGCCTTCAGTTCGCCATTCGACGCTGCCCGATCCAGAATGAAGCGGGCCGGCATCAGCTTCATGAGCGGAAAAGCCGCGGCCACTAGATTTGGCGCCAGGCGCGCAAGGCGCGGGGTCTCAAGATCCCTGAAATAGTCCACGTCGAGGGTCACCATGACCAGCCCTCCGCATTGACCAGATGGACTTCGACATCCTTGAAGCCGGCACGTCTTATCTGCTGCACAACCAGGGCCGCCCGTCGCTTCAGATTCGATGCGAAAAGATCGAAGATCAGGCCGAACAACGAACCGCTATGGGCGACCTGCACCCCGCACGCCCCGGATCGCCTGGCAATCTCGGCGATCTCGGTGAAGCCCTGTTTTGGCAAGTGTCGTTGACTGATCACCGCACTGGCCGAGGCGGCGCGTCCGAGAAGATAGGGATCTTGAAGGCGAACCGCCCGCGCCACCAGCGCCCGCAGCACGCCGAATTCCTGGATCTCGGCACTGTCGTAGCGTGCGGGCGGCAGCTGCAATGTATCGACCGGAACCCCGCCATTTGCCTTGAAGCCGACCAGAAGCAGCGGCGGCAGCGAGCCTCCGAAATTCTCGATCACCGTGCCTTCGCGTTGCGCGAAAAGCACCGCGTGATCATCGAACGCGATCGCGTCGCTGGCGCGCTCGGCAGCCACGGCCAGACGCCCGATGCTCGACGGCCGCAACTGGACGTCAACGGCCGCGGCGACAGCGCGAATGGAAGCGACAACGTCAGCCGTCGATGAGCCGTAGCCGTGCCCCACGGGGATTGCGCTTTGAAGCGTCAGCTCGCCGCCGCCGGTGACGTTCAGGAAATCGAGCGTGAGCCGCGCGGCGGCCGACGCCTTGACCTTGTGATCGGGGTGGACAACGACCGCATCGTCGTCGCTCCTGGCAAAGCGCGCCTCCGATCTCAAGCTCGCAATCGGCAGCGTGACGAGCCCGCGATGAAGGCGCCCGCCAAAATCCTTGAATACGCCCTGGATGAGTTCGCCGTGATGCGCAATCGCCACCGCGGTCCCAACCGGCGACCGCAACGCTTCACGGCTCATGAGATCGCCGGCCTCAGCCATTTTCATCTCCCCGCTTTGTCGCAACGCGGGAAGATGGCACCGGCGGTCGGCAACCGCCGTCAAGGAATTCCGGTATTGACACCCCTGTCGAAAGAGCGAACCGCGCGGGCGATGCTGTCGGATCGTCAGGCGGCGGAGCCAAGGTGCCGCAGCGGCCGGCCGGCCGAAACCGATTGCACGGCGGCCATGATACCTTGCGCATCGATCCCGTAATGCCGATAGAGATCCGCGATCGTGCCGGTCTGGCCGAAATGCTCTACGCCCAAGGCGCGCGTGCGATGGCCACATACGGAACCGAGCCAGGCGAGCGTTGCGGGATGCCCGTCCAGCACCGTCACGATGGCGCATGAGGCCGGGAGGCCGGCCAACAGGCGCTCGACATGACTGGTGGCGTGCGGATGGCCATATTGCCGCGCCCGCGCCGCGGCCGACCAGCCGGCATTCAACCGATCGGCAGAGGTGACGGCAAGAAGCCCGACATCGCGCCGGTCACCGGCCATCAGCCCCAATGCCTCCACCGCCTCCGGCGCGACAGCTCCAGAATAGGCGATCACCACAGCGGCATTCGGCCCGGGTTTGCGCAACCAGTAAGCGCCATCGACGATGTCGCGCGCCAAGGGATTCCCGGTCTGGCGCGTCGGCTGCTCGATCAGCCGCGTCGAGAGCCTGAGGTAGACCGAACCTCCCGTTTGATCGCGCAGCCAGGTCTGGTCATCGGGCTCGGCCTCGCCGGAGCGCTGGATGTAAGCGAATGCCCAACGCAGGATGACTGCCAGTTCGTCGACATAGGCCGGCTCGAATGTCGCCAGGCCGTCCTGCGCCATGCCGATCAGCGGCGTGGCGATCGACTGATGCGCTCCGCCCTCGGGGGCCAGCGTCACGCCAGAAGGCGTCGCCGCCAGGATGAAGCGCGCATCCTGATAGCAGGCATAGTTGAGCGCATCGAGGCCACGCTCGATGAAGGGGTCGTAGAGCGTTCCGACGGGAAGCAGGCGCTCGCCGTGAAGCGAGTGCGACAGACCCAGCGCCGAGAGCATGGTGAAGAGGTTCATCTCCGAGATGCCCAGTTCGAAATGCTGTCCTGACGGCGAAAACGTCCAGTTGAAGGCAGAGGGAATGCGTTCTTCCCGGAAGAGGTCTGCCTGGCCGCCGCGCGCGAACAGGCCCCGCCTGTTCACCCAGGCGCCGAGATTGGTCGAGACCGTGACGTCCGGAGACGTGGTCACGACACGCTTGGCAAAATCGCTGTCTGACTTGGCGATCTCGTGCATCAAGAGGCCGAAGCCCTGTTGTGTCGACATGGAGGCCTGTGCGCCGCAGGGTATCTGCACCGGCACGGGCACGGCTGGAGCTTTATGGCGACGGGTAGCTGCCTGCGCGAAAGGCGACGACGCCAGATAGGACCGGATCGCCGCCTCATCGTATGCAAGGCCCTTGAACAAGTCCCATTCATGCCCTTCGCGCACACCCATGCCTTGCCGCAGCGCGTCGACCTGCGCTGGCGTCATCAATCCCGCGTGATTGTCTTTGTGGCCGGCGAGCGGCAGGCCGAAGCCCTTGATCGTATAGGCGATGAAACAGGTCGGACGATCATGACCGCGCGCTTGCTCGAAGGCATCGATGATGCTTGCCAGATCGTGGCCGCCAAGGTTTGCCATCAAGGCGGCAAGGTCTTCGTCGCTGCGCTTCTCGATCAGGCGGGTCACCGGTCCTTGGTCCCCCAGGTCATCCAGAAGGCGCCGGCGCCACGCGGCGCCGCCCTGGAAGGTCAGCACCGAATAGAGCTGGTTGGGGCATGCATCGATCCACGACCGCAGCTTTTCGCCGCCCTCCTCCTCAAAGGCCGCCTGTTGCAATGTCCCATGTTTGAGGATCACCACGTCCCAGCCGAAGTTGCGAAAGATGGATTCGAAGCGCTGCCACAAGCCTTCGCGCACCACCGCATCGAGGCTTTGCCTGTTGTAGTCGACGACCCACCAGGTGTTTCGCAGGCCGTGCTTCCAGCCTTCGAGAAGAGCCTCGAAGATATTGCCTTCATCCATTTCGGCGTCGCCGAGAAGGGCTACCATCCGACCTTCCGGCTGGTCCGCGTTCCAGCCTTTGGCCCTGACATAGTCCTGGACCAGCGAGGAGAACAAGGTCTGCGCCACGCCCAGTCCGACCGACCCGGTCGAGAAATCGACATCGTCGATATCCTTGGTTCGTGACGGGTAGGACTGCGCGCCGCGATAGCCGCGAAAATTCTGCAGCTGCTCGAGCGTCTGCCTGCCGAACAGATACTGGATGGCATGGAAGACGGGGCTCGCATGCGGCTTGACGGCAACGCGGTCTTCAGGCCTGAGGATCTGAAAGTAGAGCGCCGTCATCAAGGTCGACGCGGACGCCGACGACGCCTGATGGCCGCCGACCTTGAGGCCGTCCTGCGACCCGCGAACATGATTGGCATGATGGATCATCCAGACGGCCAGCCACAGAACCTTGCGTTCAAGCTCGGAAAGGATCGTCATCGTGGGCTCCCGTAAAATCGCGGCTCAACGATAGCGGCCAAGGTCTCTCAAAAGTGGCTATTCTTACGCAAGCATATCAATGATATTGGCTGATCCAGCCAATAATCACGCCTAGACGAGGGAAACGTGCCAAATCCGACTCTCGACGCAATCGACCTGAAAATCATCGCCGCGCTGCAGAAGAACGCAAAGGCGACGACGAACGACCTCGCTGAGGCCGTTGGCCTTTCGCCTTCACCATGCGCCCGGCGCGTCAGGCTCCTGGAGAGCGCCGGCGTCATCAAAGGTTACACCGTGGTCCTCGACCAGAAGAAGCTCGGCCTGCCGATCAGCGCTTTCGCGTCGATCAAGCTTGAACGGCAACGCGAGGACGATCTCGATCGCTTCTCACAAGCAGTGCTGCGCTGGCCCGAGGTTGCCGACTGCTATCTGATGACCGGCCAGCGCGATTACCTGATGCGCATCGTGGTGCGCGACCTCGAAGCCTATGAGCGGTTCATCAAGGACAAGCTGACGCGGCTGGACAACATCGCCTCGATCGAAAGCAGCTTCGCGCTCGGCCAGGTCAAGCGCTCGGAAGTCTTGCCTGTCTAGGCGACCGGCTGTTCGGCATCGGTTCAAGCGTCAGTGGCGCAAGCGAGGTTGGACGACCGCGTCACCCGATCGCAATCACGTAGGGAATGTATCTCCTCGACGGGCAGGCCTGAATCACTCACCACTTCATCCGCAATATTTTGTCTATATTTCGTATATATACATTGACGGAATGCGGCATCCAACCGTAGTTTTGAGCGGCTGAGGCGGGGACGCCTTCGCGCAACTCAAACTCATGGGAGGACCCCCCGATGAATCTTCGAGCCCCATCGGCTGCGATTGGCCTGGCCTGCATCGCCTATGCCGCGCTTGTTGGATCTGTGCTGCCGGCAACGGCAGAGACCACGAAAGAACGCGTCCTGAAGGAAGGGCGCATCGTCATCGGCATCCACAACCGCGCGCCATGGGGCTACAAGAAGGAGGGAACCGGCGAGTTGCTCGGCTGGCATCCGGATCTCCTCAGGGCTGCCTTCGCCGATCTCGGCGTCAAGCAGGTCGACTTCGAGGTCACCGAGTTCGGCGCCTTGATCCCTGGCCTGATGGCCGGCCGTTTCGATGCCGTCGCATCCGGCCTGTCGATAACGCCGGGGCGATGCCAGCAGGTGGCCTTCGGCGCTCCCGACCTGAGGTCGGACGACGCGGCGATCGTGCTCGCCGGCAACCCCAAGGCGATCCACAGCTATGCGGATCTTGCCAAGAAATCCGACGCGATCATGGGCGGCGGCCGCGGCAGCAATGTCATCAAGAACGCCATCACCGAGGGCGTGCCGGCAGACCGCATCCTGCAGTTCCCCGACATCGAGACCGACATCGCGGCACTGCGCGCCGGCCGCATCGACGCGGCTCTGTTCTCTTCCCCGACGGTGATCGGGCTGCTTGCCGGCAACAAGAGCCCGGATCTGGAGCGCGCCAGCCCGTTTACGACGGACGAGAAGTCGATCAGCTACATCGCGATCGCGTTCAGGAAGGACGATGGCGATCTTCGCGACCTCTACAATCAGGGTCTGGCGAAGGTCATGTCGAATGGCACGATCGCCACCATCATGGCGAAGTACGGATTTGGCCCGACGGAGAACGTGCCGCCAGGATTGACGACGTCGCAATTGTGCGGAGCCGCCAACTGAACGCCATCAGCAACAGAACCCAGCTGGCGTCAACAGCGCGGGCGGCGCCGCGCCGACGCGGGCGGCCCGCGCTGGTGATGACCCGCTGCGGACCGCCCTCCCCCGGATGCGGCGCCGTCATCATGGCCGCCTTGGTCAATTCGATCGGGCGCGTCGGATCGGACGACGCCGCCAGGGTCTTGTCCGGTCCGGCATAGAGCACATGCAGGATCACACCGACGAGCAGCGCGTGGCTCGTGTTTTCCCAATGGTTGCGCCTTTCAAGCGAGCCTTCGGGATCGACCAGGATGTCGGCGATGTTTTGTACGGCGCGGACCTCCCGTTCCCCGCGCCGGACCTCGAGAAAGTAACTCGAGGCGTAGCCGCTCGGGCAGACGCTCGTGTCGCTTAGGAACCTTGATCCTCGCCGAGGGGCAATGAATCGCGAGTGAGCAAGGAATACATGGTTTTCAGGACGCGTCTCGTCGTAGCCGTCCGGCATCGAAGTTCCGTATCCCAAGTGTAGATGCCAGTTAGGTTGATGTGTTCGCAACCGAGCGGCGAGATGTGTTTCAACAAAGCATCAAGAGTGTCTCGTCCCGCTCGTTTCAGCTGGGGCGCCAAGACCGCCGCTGCCAGCTGACACGTTGGCATCACACGCGATCGCGTATATCGTCGTTACATACGTGATCGCGTATATCTCCATTTTATACGCGACTTCGTATACTGACGGTCAATACGCGATCGCGTATATTGCAGGCGTGGAGACCCATCATGACAGACCAGATCGCTCGCAACGAAAAACAACTCGGAGCCATTTTGCGCCGCGCCCGCAAGAACGCCGGCCTCACACAGGGCTCGCTCGGCAACCAGATCCACTTACGCCAGGGTACGGTCTCCCGCCTCGAGGCCGGCGAGCCCGCGATGCAACTCCGTACCTTGATGGCCGCCCTCTCCGCCCTCGACCTTGAACTCGTCGTGCGCGCGCGCAGCAAAGGCAGCTCTGCTGATATCGAGGATCTGTTCTGATGGCACGGCGCCGGGTTCACATCCCCCTGAATGTCTTTCTGAACGGGCGCCTGGTGGGCATCCTGCGCAGGGAATCGACGGGCGCCATCGACTTCCAGTACGCTCGCGAATGGCTGGACTGGCGCGGTACCTTCCCGATCTCACTCTCGCTTCCCTTACGCGAAGACCGCTATATCGGCACGCCAGTGACCAACGTCTTCGACAACCTGCTTCCCGACAATGACGCCATACGCAGGCGTGTTGCCGAACGGGTCGGCGCCGACGGCACCGACGCCTACAGCATGCTGGCTGCGCTCGGCCATGACTGCGTCGGCGCGTTGCAATTCCTGCCCGATGGCACGAATCCAGGCCCCCCCGGCAATGTCGAAGGCAAGCCGGTCAGCAACGAGGACGTCGCCGGGATAATCGAGAACCTTGCTGCCGCTCCGCTGGGCCTCGGCGAGGATAAGGACTTTCGCATCTCGATTGCCGGCGCGCAGGAAAAGACCGCGCTGCTGCGCAAGGACGGAGGCTGGTTCAAACCGATCGGCACGGCAGCGACCACCCATATCCTGAAGCCGCAGATCGGCCGGCTGCCGAACGGCGTCGATCTCTCCAACAGCGTCGAGAACGAGTATCTGTGCCTTAAGCTGCTGCAAGCGTTTGGCGTTCCCGCCGCCCAAGCCGAGATCGCCGACTTCGGAACGCGCCGCACGCTGATCGTGGAACGCTTCGACCGGCTGTGGGCCCGCGACGGCCGCCTCCTGCGCCTGCCGCAGGAAGATATCTGTCAAGCGCTGTCGGTGCCGCCGACGCGCAAGTACCAGTCCGATGGCGGTCCCGGGATGCGAGAGATTATCGACCTCCTGAAGGGCAGCGATACGCCTGATGAAGACATCGCCACCTTCTTGCGCACCTGCGTCTTGTTCTGGCTGATTGGCGCGACCGACGGCCACGCCAAGAATTTCAGTATTTTTCTGAGCCCTGGGGGACGATTCCGCATGACGCCCCTTTACGACGTGCTGACCGCGCAGCCCAGCCTTGATACCGGGCAGATCCCTCGCAAAAAATTCAAATTGGCAATGTCGGTCGGCAGGAACAGACACTATTCGGTACCTGACATCATGCCACACCACTTCCTGCAGACCGCTGACATTGCCGGTGTGGGTACCCCTGTCATGCGCAGAATTTTCGATGACATTGCTGAAAACGTGGAGAAGCAGGCCGACGAAGTGATCGTCTCGCTGCCCCGTGGCTTTCCTGAGCAGCTTATCGACTCAGTCAAGTCGGCTATCGGCAAGCGGGCGGCTCTTCTCACCGATCACAAGGCTGATGCCATCGATTGATCAAGGTGCGACGAACCGGCTGCCGGGACTTGCTCGCTCATCCTGTTGCCGCGGCTGATCATCATCGGTCGTCATTGGTACGTCAACTTTGTCGTCGCGTGACCGCCAGGGGCGTCGAGTATACCCATCATCATGATGAACATGGCCATCATGCTCCAAGCCAGCCGTTTATCGGCCCTGCAATCCGTCAGGGTGGGTTTTCGCTGTTGTCCATCGGATTGATATCCTCGGAAATCTCCTGTCGCAGTTTCGGCCCCTTCGCCAGGCGTCTGCCCAGGGCCGTCACGAAGGCTTCGTAGCGTTCGGCCGCCTTGGCGCGCGCGGCCTGGGCGGCGGGCTCGGGCAACGCCGGCGTTGTCGCGAGCCAGAAGCGGACAAACACCGCCAGTGTCTCGACCGCAATGCCGATATCGCGCTCCTGCCTGGCCAGGCGCCGATCGACCTGGTCGAGGCGCTTGGCGATAGCGGCCTCGCGGCGTGCATCCGCATCCGGCGACAGGAAGGAAGCGAGTGCTGCTTCTGCAATCATGGATTGGGGCTGACCGCGCCGCGCCGCATAATCGCCAAGCATCGTCATGATGGCCTGGTCGAGATAGACGGAAATCTGCGCCTTCTTTTTGCGAGCCGTCATGGCGCCTACAACTCCATGCCGTCATCGGGGTCGAGGGAAGTCTGTCGCGCAACGCCCTGCATGAGGCGCGCCAGGCGCCGGTTGCGGATGGCATCATCGTCGTCGCCATCGTCGTCCGGCCCCATATCGAATTCGTTTTCGATCGGCGCCGCTTTCTCGACGGCTTGCGCCAGATTGAGTTCGGCCTGCAGGCGGCGCTCCGACCCCGTTGGATCACCATCGTCCTGCTGCAGCATGCCGGAAGCTTGCGTCGCCTCAGAGTGAGCCAGGACCGGCAACTGGCTCCAGTCGTCAGGCTCGGCTTCTCCGGACCGCGCCAGTTCGGGTGGCGGCAACACGCGCTCCTTAAAACTGGTGTCCTCGTAATATCGGGCCTTCTTGGCTCTGATTGGCGGCAACCCCGCCACCATGACGATCTCGTCGGTCGGCGGAAGCTGCATGATCTCGCCAGGAGTGAGCAACTGCCGCGCCGTCTCTTGTCGCGACACCATGAGATGCCCGAGCCAGGGCGAGAGCCGGTGACCGGCATAGTTCTTCATCGCCCGCATTTCGGTTGCCGTGCCGAGTGCGTCCGAGACCCGCTTGGCAGTCCTCTCGTCGTTCGTGGCGAAGCTGACGCGGACATGACAATTGTCGAGGACCGAGTTGTTGGGACCGTAGGCCTTCTCGATCTGGTTGAGCGACTGCGCGATGAGAAAGCTTTTCAGGCCATAGCCCGCCATGAACGCCAATGCGCTCTCGAAGAAATCGAGGCGGCCCAGCGCCGGGAACTCGTCCAACATCAGAAGCAACCGGTGGCGGGTTGTCTTGGTAGGCAGGTCCTCGGTGAGGCGGCGACCGATTTGATTGAGGATGAGGCGGATAAGCGGTTTGGTCCGGTTGATGTCCGAAGGCGGCACGACGAGATAGAGCGTTGCTGGTTGCCTCCCCCCGACGATGTCGCAAATTCGCCAGTCGCAGCGCCGTGTCACGCCGGCGACAACCGGATCGCGGTAGAGACCGAGGAAGGACATCGCGGTGGACAGCACGCCTGAGCGTTCATTGTCGGATTTGTTGAGCAGCTCGCGCGCCGCACTGGCGATGACCGGATGCGGGCCGGCCTCACCGAGATGCGCGGTCTTCATCATCGCGGCAAGCGTCGATTCTATCGGGCGCTTCGGATCGGAAAGAAAGGCCGCGACGCCGGCGAGCGTCTTGTCCTGCTCGGCGTAGAGAACGTGGAGGATCGCGCCGACCAGCAGCGCGTGGCTGGTCTTCTCCCAATGGTTGCGCTTCTCCAGGCTCCCTTCCGGATCGACGAGAATGTCGGCGATGTTCTGGACGTCGCGGACCTCCCATTCGCCACGACGGACTTCCAGAAGCGGATTGTAGGCTGACGATCTCGAATTGGTCGGATCGAAAAGCAGCACGCGACCGTGCAGAGCGCGAAAGCCTGCGGTGAGCTGCCAGTTCTCGCCCTTGATGTCGTGGACGATCGCCGAGCCCGGCCAGGTCAAAAGCGAAGGGACCACCAGGCCGACGCCCTTGCCGGACCGGGTCGGGGCGAAGCACAACACGTGCTCTGGCCCATCGTGGCGCAGATAATGGCGATCGTAACGCCCGAGTACCACACCGTCGTTATCGATCAGGCCCGCAGCCTCCACCTCTCGCTTTAGGGCCCAGCGCGCCGACCCGTAGGTCTGGACAGTCTTGGCTTCGCGCGCCCGCCAAACCGACATGCCGATGGCAACGATGATCGAGAGGAAGCCACCGGACACGGCGATCAAGCCGCCTTCGACGAAGATAGACGAGGCGTAGGCGTCGTAGAAATACCACCACCAGAATAAAGCGGGCGGATAGTAAACGGGCAGCCCAGCGATCTCGAACCAGGGTGGACCAAGCCCGGCCTGGAAACCGAGTTTACAGGCGGTCCATTGCGTTGCCGCCCAGGTCGTCAAGAGGACGATCAGGAAGACCGTTAGGATCTGGCCCCACAGGATTTTCGTGGCGGACATGACGTGTGCCTTTCATCTGGTTTCACAGGCCGAGCCCCTTCTTGCGGCCGAAACTCCAGTCGATGCCGCCATCGCCACGCACGACGCCGGAAACGTGCTGGCCAAGATGCTTTTCAAGTGAGGGCGTCCAGGGGACCAGCTGGAAGCCCAGCCCATCGTCGATCATGGCGAAACGGCCGGAGGCGAGTGACAAGCGCTGGCGATAGGCGCCGGCGACAAACTCTCCGCTGGTGGCGCGCTTGAACGTCTGACCAGTGTCGGCCGCCAGCCTGTCGCCAAGTATCCCCAGTTCCGCCCGCCGCAGTGTATCGAGCAGGCTTCGGGTGAAGATGATGCGTCTGCCTTGCCGCTCCGCGAGCCCCTGTTTGACAAGATGTTCGGCGCGCCGGTCGAGGGCGTCGCGAACCTCGGCGCCGAAGCCGGCCTCGGCCAGGGCGGCCGGTTCGCGCGCGATTGCCTGACGGTCGAGCCAGGTCGCACCCGATGCCGTAATCTGCTGATCCACTCCAAGGTCGGAGCGCACGGCGAGTGCGGCCCGGCCTTGACCGCCCGCATCATCGAATTTTCGCAGCTCGACAATCGATCCCGGCGCGCCGTCGCCAGCCGCCTCCAGATCGGAGAGCTTGATGTGATGGGTGCGCCCGTCGACGCCGTCGACCACGGCATAGGCCGTGCCGATCAGTTCGTCATCGAGCCCACGATCGACCAGCCGGCCGATAACCGGCGTCTCCAGGCTTTCCGCGGCCAGGACATAATTGGCTGAGCCACGCTCGATGCCAGCCGCACTCATCGCGCGGTGGATGCGCTTGATGATGTCGCCGCGCTCGCCAAGCGCGCGCAGTGTTGCTTCGGCCCGTTCGTCGATTGCCCATTGGCCAGGCCCGGCCTGTTGGGCAAGCCCAAGGGTCTCGAGCTTGCGCAGGCGACCGATTTTCAAAGCGTGATACTCGTCCGGTTGCCTTAGGCTAGATGGCGCGAGATCGATGATCCCGCTGTCACGGCTGTCGCGAAGCAACTGCCGATCGAGTTGCGTCCACCGCTCGGACTGGATCTGGCTTTCGAGCCTGTGGCGGATATCGAGATCGGTGCGCGGACCCAGTTCCTGGGTCACCAGATCGCGAGCCCGGTCGCGCATGCCTTCCTTGATGTAGTCACGCGCGATGACCAGATCCTGGCCATCGTCGCGAACCCCACGCACGATCAGGTGAATGTGGGGATGCTCGGTGTTCCAGTGATCGACCGCCACCCAGTCGAGCCGCGTGTCGAGGTCCTTCTCCATCTGCCCCACGAGATCGCGGGTGAAGGCATTGAGGTCCGCCATTTCGAGAGCGTCGTCCGGCGAGACGATGAAGCGGAAATGGTGACGATCGTACTGGGCGCGCGCGGCGAAATCCGCGCCATCGGCATTCTCCGTCCCCGGCCCGAACAGATGCCCCTTCCCCCCGTCCCGGCTGACGCCTTCGCGGCGCAGATAGTTGAGGTGGGTGCCAAGTGGAGCGGCGCGCGCGGAATGACGGACGACTCGCGCCTTGACGATGGCACCGCGCGTCCGCGAGGTGATGAGGCGGTTGGCCTGGATGCTGGCGCGCTGACCGTGACCAAAGCGGGAGCGGCCTGCTTGTACAATCCGACCCGAGCGCGAAATACCGCCGCCGGCCTTTTTCGCCGCGGCCAACACCTGTGCGATGAAGGGTCGGGCCTGCTGGGCGCGCGTGGAGCGGATGCGCCCGGGTCGAAGGCGAAACTCGCGCTCATCGGCCATGGCGCGGCACCGCAATGTGGAAAAAGAAAAACAAATACAATATGTTGGCTGCTTGATACACATTGCGCCGGTGGCCGGCAATGTGCGGAACGCGCCAGAAAATCAAGCAAGAACAACCACCCGACCACCGCGCAATGTGCGCGCTTTTATCCTGCCATCCCTCGGTTGTTGCCCTGTGCTCTGCGCGCCTCATTGGCTGCGACGTCAAACGAGACGCCAGGGGGCGATCTGACGGAGACTTCGTCATCGCTGCGATGTCCGGACGTCGGACCAGGTGAACAGCTGGCGCGGCTGCGAGCCGGCCGCGAAAAGTTTGCGCGCCAATGGTGAAGACGAAAGCTCGACGGAGGCGTCTTCGCCGGACGGAAGACCGGAAGCGGCAAGGGACCCGGACGGCACTATGAATAGCGGCGCGGCCTTCCAGGCGACGGCCTTGGCATAATCGGCGGTGAGCGCGCCGGGTGCATCACCGCCGCCCCAGAAAGGGCGGAGCGTCGCAACATAGGCCCGGGTCTCGGCCGGCAGCGGACGCCCCTTCAAGGAGGCTTCGTAACGCCCTGGCCCGGCATTGTAGGCGGCCAGAAAGCCCGGTGAACCGTATCGATCATAGAGCGCGCGAAGATAAGCGGCGCCTGCAAGGATGTTGTCGCGCGGATCATAGGGATCTCGGCCGAGCTGGTGGCGAAGGCGCAGCTCGGCAAAGGTTGCGGGCATGATCTGCATCAGGCCCACGGCCCCCTTTCGCGACACGGCGCGCGGATCGCGAGCGCTTTCGAGGCGCATGATTGCCCGTATCCAGCGCTCGGGAACGCGGAAGCGATGCGACGCCTCGGCGATAGGTGCTGCATAAGGATCCTCCGCGGATTTGCGCGGGGCCGGCGCGGACTGTGCCAGCGCCCCCGTCATTGCGTGACAGACCATCAGCATGCCAGCGATAAGGCAGAGTGCTTCACGCCGACCAGGCAACCGACTGACGGGTCGGCTTCCGTCCGCACGTTTCGGCGCCGATGGCCCACTCATCGAGCAGGCTCCGGCCGCGCTTTCGGCCGGATCCAGCGCAGCGACCAGGAGCCGTCGTCGGATTGGAACAGACCGGCGCGAAAGCGCCGGCCAAACAGCGGATCCTCCAATCGGCACGACAGATAGTCGCCGGCCGTCTGTCCGGTTTCCTTCCAGGCTGCGCCGACCTCGGGGCCGCTGCCGTCGCCGATGTGGATGCGAAAATCCGGCGCTTTACCGTCAGATATTTTGGTCGGCACGAGCACCAGCTCGGCGTCGACGAGCAGCGTTCGAATGCGTCCGGCATAACCCGATTCTGTTTTGTGGAAGACGCCGATCTCGGCCATGGATTGTCTCCTCCCTCTTGTTGGCTGGGTTGAATTTCAGTTCGCCGGAGCGAGCCAGGTGTAGTGGCCATCGCCCCGCTCGTCGGTCCAAAGCGGCAGCGCGGCTCCGACGATCGAGCTCGCCGGGAACGGGCCGAAATAGCGGCCGTCGAGACTGTCATCGACCTTCCGGTTCATGACGAAGATCTCGGCGGCGGCGATGACGCGGCAACCCTGCCAGTCAGGCAAGGCGCGTCCCTTGCGGTCGCGCTCCAGCGCAGCACCCACCGCAAGTCCGTTCACCATGATGACGCGGCCTGCGCGGCAGACTTGGCTCCCAGGAAGCCCCTCGATGTGCTTCAGCATCGGCACGCCGAGCGGCAGGTAGCCACGCTTGGCGGCGAACCGAGCGACCTTGTCTGGCGGTGCGAGGACAGCGAGCGCGCCAGCCGTCGGAACGGCCATTTTCCTGATCGCATAGAGCCCAAGCGGCGCGCTGGCCGATGCATTCCACATCAGCAGCGACGGCATCTCCATGACAGCTGGAGCGACCGTCGCGACGACGGCCGCAAGGGCTGTGGCCATGCATGCGGCGCGGCTCATGAGGTTACCCGCTTGCGCAACAGAAAGGCGCGGTGCTGCTCGAGCGAATAGGCACGCGGCATAGCGCCGGCAGTCAGGCGGTTGTGGGTCTGACGCCAATAGTCCGGTGCGGCCTCGGCCGGATCGAGACCGATCGCCTCGATCGCATCGATCCGTTGGAGAACCTGCTCAACCTTGTCCCAGCCGGCGATCTTGAGCAGGATCTGGCCGCCTGGCCGGATGTAAGGCAGCGTCTGATAAGGCTCAGCGGGCAACACCGCGCGCACGATGTCGATGCGTGAAACGACAGTGCCAAAGTCATTCGCCGCCCAGCGCACGAAGGCAAAAACATTGCCCGGCGCAAATCCGAGGACGCGGCGCCGCTTGTCGATGATCCTCTCACGGGCAACACGCCCGAAGCGGATGCGATGCTCGATCCGCTTCTCGATCCAGATCAGCTCGACCGTCGTGAGGTCGCCGCGCGGCGTGGATTGGGCAGACGACGTCATGTGTCGTCTCCCTCGCGCCGGCCAACGCACCGCCGCTTCTGTTCGCCACCGCCAATCCGCGGCTTGCGCGCAAGACTGTTAGATTGAGAGTTAGACTCTAAGTTAAGAGGGCGATTTTCCGTTGCGGGCCCGTCCCTTAAGGCCGATCGCGGTTCCCGAAAGCACGAGGATGGGGTTCCCGATGGCACGATAGTTCGGGTTCCCGGTGGCACGATCCTGTCCACCGACGCGGGCGCCGGTTCGAAAGCCAACAGCACACGGCCGCTGGCTTCGACCTCCGTGAAGAGCAGATATCCCGGCAAGGGTTGGCGGCGCACGATGTCACGCAGCTCGAAGGCAAAGCGCTTGAGCGGCGAGAGGCTGCCGGACTTCTGATGCAGGTGCCGGATGTCGAAACGCCAACCGGCGCGCTGGCGTCCGCCATGCTTGCGCACAAGCCGGTAGAGCCACCGATCGAGGCCGCCCGTCAGCCCGAAATAGGCTCGGTCAATCGTCAGGATGAGCGCATCGTCCATTACGGCGCGGTAGAACCAATCGGGCAGGATCAACTCGACGCCAAGCGGGCGGCCGTCTCGATCGAAGCGCTCCTGCCATTCATTGATCCACGAGAAGCGATGGCGCCGGCCTTCGACGGGTTGGCGAATGGAGGTGACGACGCTTGTCGACTGCAGGCGGTCGAGCGCCGCCTTGAGGCGCGAATAGTCTCGCTTCGAGACACCGCGGCCGACGAAGGTGAGCATTTCGTATGGTGTCGCAGCCATCAGGCGCGACGTGCGCAATCCGGCGTCCCGCGCGTTGACGATCTGGCTCGCGGCCCAGATCAGGATATCGGCATCCCAGATCGTCGCCATGCCGTGGTCGGGCATCGCTTCGACGCGGATCGCGATATCGCCGGCGCGAAAGTCGATCGGCGCGATGCGCCTGGATTTGGAAAGCGAGAAGAAGGGATAGGCCAT
>NZ_AP023243.1:1795000-1797500 GCF_016756495.1 Mesorhizobium sp. 113-3-3 | reverse complement strand
GCCTGATTCGAGCTGCTTTCTGATGAAGCTCTCATAGTGATCGTTCAGAGCGTAGTTGGGCATGGCAACCTCTGGGAAAATGTCGGCCATAGGAACATGGCAATAGATGTCAGCTATTGCCAGAATCTGTCGATTCGGCCGCACTCCGCCTTGGATCTGGATTGTTCCGCAGGACTTGGCTCGCCGGCTCGGCACAACCGAGATGTCGCCTCAGCCCCGATGACGCTGGCGCGATCGAGGAATCAGGCCCGCAATCGACGGCTCCGACGATCTGTTTTCTCCCATACAAGCGGGACGACAAGCACAGAGGCCGGCCAAGAAAGAGGCCCGCCGGCGAAATTCGTTTCGCATTTGGTTGGGTCGCTGCTCCGATTCGGCTTTCACTGCTCGCTCCGGCTCTGGAAGAGGCTGAGTTCATCCGCCGCATCCGCCGAAACCTCGTCTCGGGTCCGGGGAGTGAATCGACGATGACTATCAGTCGAAATGCGACGGCCCGCCGGGCTTGAGCCAGACGGGCCGTTTGTGATTTGGTTTTGGGGAGGCTTTGCGTTTTTGTCTTGCGGGGGCTTCGGCTCCTTGCGGGCGCCTGCGCCGGAGCAAATCGCCGAGCATTGTGATCTGGATACAAAAACGGCCCGCTGGCTGAGCCTAGCGGGCCGTTGAATGTTGGTTGCGGGGACAGGATTTGAACCTGTGACCTTCAGGTTATGAGCCTGACGAGCTACCGGGCTGCTCCACCCCGCGTCACCTCTCGGCAAGCGCTTGCTTGCCGAACTAGGCAAGCGCTTGCTTGCCGAACTAAGCAAGCATTTGCTTGCTGAACCAGGCAAGCGCCTGCTTGCCGAACTAGGCAAACGTTTGCTTGCTTTGGACGTAAGCGCACGCCTACGACGACGCTGGCCTACAAATAGGTAGATGGCTCACCAAATGAAAGGGCCGCTTACGCGGCCCGTGGTCCCTTGGCGGGCCTTGTCGTAGAGAGAAGATTTCACTGACATCCGCTTGGATGTGAGTTCAACGTGCGTTTAGCAGACCTGGCAGCGACCTACTCTCCCGCGTCTTGAGACGAAGTACCATCAGCGCTGGAGCGTTTCACGGCCGAGTTCGGAATGGGATCGGGTGCAGCCGCTCCGCCATAACCACCAGGTCGGCAAAACGCACGTTGTTCGAGAAGCTTTTGAGCGAAGGAGCATAGAGAGACATCGGCAGCAGCGCTGTCGGGTTGCCTCTCGGGCTGTTCGCTGGTCTTTGTTGTGCCATCCATCGTATTTCACGATGAGCATAAGGAATGAGAACGATCAAGCCGATCGAACTATTAGTACCGGTAAGCTTCAAGCGTTGCCGCTCTTCCACACCCGGCCTATCAACGTGGTCGTCTTCCACGGTTCTCAGGGAATACTCGTTTTAAGGTGGGTTTCCCGCTTAGATGCCTTCAGCGGTTATCCCGTCCGGATATAGCTACCCTGCTATGCGGCTGGCGCCACAACAGGTCCACCAGAGATCCGTCCATCCCGGTCCTCTCGTACTAGGGACAGATCCTTTCAATATTCCTACACCCACGGCAGATAGGGACCGAACTGTCTCACGACGTTCTGAACCCAACTCACGTACCGCTTTAAATGGCGAACAGCCATACCCTTGGGACCTGCTCCAGCCCCAGGATGCGATGAGTCGACATCGAGGTGCCAAACAACCCCGTCGATATGGACTCTTGGGGGTCATCAGCCTGTTATCCCCGGCGTACCTTTTATCCGTTGAGCGATGGCCCTTCCACGCGGGACCACCGGATCACTATGACCGACTTTCGTCTCTGCTCGACTTGTCAGTCTCGCAGTCAGGCAGGCTTATGCCATTGCACTCAGCGAACGATTTCCGACCGTTCTGAGCCCACCATCGCGCGCCTCCGTTACTCTTTAGGAGGCGACCGCCCCAGTCAAACTACCCACCATACATTGTCCCGGACCCGGATAACGGGCCGCGGTTAGACATCCATAGTAATAAGGGTGGTATTTCAAGGGTGGCTCCACCTGAGCTGGCGCCCAGGTTTCAAAGCCTACCACCTATCCTACACATGCCACTACGAATGCCAATGTAAAGCTATAGTAAAGGTGCACGGGGTCTTTCCGTCTAACCGCAGGAACCCCGCATCTTCACGGGGAATTCAATTTCACTGAGTCTATGCTGGAGACAGCGGGGAAGTCGTTACGCCATTCGTGCAGGTCGGAACTTACCCGACAAGGAATTTCGCTACCTTAGGACCGTTATAGTTACGGCCGCCGTTTACTGGGGCTTCGATTCAGAGCTTGCACCCCTCCTCTTAACCTTCCAGCACCGGGCAGGCGTCAGACCCTATACGTCGTCTTGCGACTTCGCAGAGCCCTGTGTTTTTGATAAACAGTCGCTACCCCCTGGTCTGTGCCACCCTCCTCTGCTTGCGCAGAAAAGGGTCACGCTTCTTCCGAAGTTACGCGTGCAATTTGCCGAGTTCCTTCAGCATAGT